>CAYTGT010000145.1:0-4868 GCA_964437405.1 uncultured Alistipes sp. | reverse complement strand
GCATAGACTCGACCGCTCTGCCCTACCAAATCGGAGAGCGGAACGGTATAATAACCTAAATTTGCCCCGATATCTATCGCATGGTCGCCCTCGCGCACCAACTCTCGCAGATGATAGGCGTACTCCATCGAACGAGATCGGCGCTTCCACCCCATTCGATAAAAAATGAAGTAGAGACGGCTGACAACCCTCAAGTATTGCTCCAACGAGAGGGTATGATATAACAGACGATGTAGAAGTTTTCCCATCAATAATAGTTATTTATCTACTCTAAAAAACATTCTCCCTAAATCGAGCGTTACCTGCTCGGCTCCGCTCAGCATATCGACACCCATCGAGCCATCATAACTCTCCTTGAATGGAGAGCCATCTTCATATTGGGTCGGCATATTCACCTCCACATCCTTGAGCGCCAACTCTCGGCCCTCCACCTCAAGTTTTACTTTAGGTAGAGTTCGCACATCGCACCATGTCACGCCGCCGAAGCCTCCACTGCGCGAGCGCTCAACCTCACCACCCTCGGCCTCAACCATCGACTTGAAGCGGTCAAAGAATTTTGAGGAGAGCTGAGTTTTGGTATTGCCTGTATCGAAATGCAACATGATATCTTGCTCGGCATGAGTACAGCGCAAGAAGTATTGGCCTGCGTTATAATAGAGATTCTGCTCTTTGGGAGCTTCGCTCGGCTTGGCTGGCAAAATAATTTTCCCCTCGCCGCAACGCACACGCACCTCGCCCAACTTACGGATGATATGCGTACCTATCACCAACTCGCACATACCATCCTCCTTTGCATTCTCAGGCACGATCTCATCCACGACAAGGAATGTGGTATTCTTTATCACCACATCGCCCAACTTCATCTCAGGCAAAACGCCCAGACGCGCATAGCCCTTGCCTACGCCTCGCACGATGATATCTTCGGCTACAATCTCCACGCCCAGACGCTCGGCCACCTCGCTCGATACAAAGTTGGCAAAGCTACAACCCGTATCGAAGATCGCCTCTTGGCTCTTTTCGCCCACCGTAACCGTCATAATCAGATGCTTACCGCGCCCGATATCGCGCACCTCAACAGGAAGCGTAACATCCCCCGCGGGGCGGATAATCTCCACAGCCTTACGCTCTTTAAGAGCGCCCATCCAACGAATTGTAGATTCCCACGGAGCACGACTCTCGGCTGATGCCTCACCTTCGGGCATGGTTTGCAAAATCAAATTGGCGATCTGCTCTCCTTGAGCATAACTCTCCAACAAAAGGTGATTGTAGATCGAGAGTTGCAGCATATTAAAGACCACCTCACCACCCAATTCAGGGGCATACTCGCTCACGCGGTCAATCGCCTCGTTGCTCTTGGCTGCTTGTCCATTGTTATATGCGACCAAAGCATCAGCCAAAGCTAACAAGGGTTTGTAGATATGATGATCGCGCAACGAGGGTAGCTCGCGGCTCAAAGTCACCAAATCTGAGTTATTGATCAACTCCCCCACTCGATCATTGGCTTGCTGCGCAGATAGATTTTGCGCTTGCAAGCTAACAAAACTCAGCAAAAGAGTCGCGATGCAAAGAAGATATCGCATAAGAGAATCTCGTTCTGTTTAGTTTTTATAATTCACCTCTTGGTTAAGCACCTCAACCACAAATGGGTTATACATCGACTCATGGCCAATGTCGCTCATCTCGCCATGACCTGGGTAGATCTTCACATCGTCACCCAAAGGCAAGATCTGCTCTAAAATAGAGCGCATGATCCATGAGTAGTCGCCACCTGGAAGATCGGTACGGCCAATGCTCTCGCGGAAGAGTGTATCGCCCGTAAAGACAACTTTCGATTCAGGCTCATACAATACAACATGGCCTGGAGTATGACCAGGGGTTGGAAGAACTTTCAAGCAAGTGTTACCAAATGAGATAGTCTCGACCTCAGAGAGATCGAGATCAATACTCTGAGGCATCTCGCCAGCACGAATACCGAACATCAAGGCCGAAGCTGAGGCATTCTCCATCAGGAATTGATCCTTCTTTGAGAGAGCTAATCCTACGCCATATTTTTGGCAGAGGTAAGAGACTCCCATCAGGTGGTCGAAGTGACCATGGGTATTGACCGCGCGAACAACCTTAAGGCCATGATCGGCGATAAACTTATCGAGAACCTCGTTTTCGCGAGCTGAAGAGTTTGCGGCATCAATCACCACAGCTTCCAAAGTATCATCCCAAACGATGTAGGTATTAACCTGCAAAGGGTTAAAACTAAGACGTGCAATTTTCATATATTTCTGTGTTTTACTCTTTCAAAATAAATTTTGCTGAGACCGAATAGTTGATCTCGATGGGTTTGAACTCCACCTCTGGCTGAGCCATCTCCTCCTCCGCTACGCTATCGGCCATTGTACTCTTTGCAAGCATATTGGCACGATAGACCACTGGCTGAGAGTTGGAGTAGTCGTTGATCTCATAGCAAGCACCTATGCTCTGACCAATGGCCGAAGCCAACTCCTCGGCGCGAGATTTAGCATTGCGGATTGCCTGCTTGCGAGCCTCAGAACGGTACTCCTCGATCTTAGAGCAGGTGGCACGAGCGATATTGACATTTGCCACGCCAGCCTCATCCAAAGCCTCAAATACTTTGCGAGCCTCTTCTGCCGAACCTACCTTCAACTCATATTGAGTCGAGGCCAATGAGCCGCGGCGCTTGAAAAAACTGCTCGCCATATCCGAGAGTTTGAGTTGCTTGTCGATATCTACCCCACATTTGCGCAGAGCCTTGAGCATTGATGTGCGTTGTTCCTCAACGGCAACACGTCCTTTAGTGTCGCTCTCCTTGAGTGTGATCGAGATATAGATCTCATCCAGCGGAGCTGTGATCTTAGCTGAGCCATTTACCGAGACGGTAGGACGCTGCTCGGTCTGTGCCGATACTGTAAGTACGAAAATCGACATCAGAAGTATTAAAAAAGTTCTTTTCATAGCGGTTTTGGTTTAAATCGTTTAAGAAACTATCGTCTATATAACTTAACGACATTTTCCACGTGATGAGTATGTGGGAACATATCAACAGGTTGAACATCCACAACTCGATACATTCCATCCATCAACGCCAAATCGCGTGCCTGAGTGGCAGGATTACAGCTCACATAGACGATTCTTTCGGGTGCAGCACGCAAAATCACATCAATCACCTTCTCGTCAACACCCGCACGTGGAGGATCCAGAATAATCACATCGGGGCGGCCATTGCACTCGACAAACTCATCGCTCAGCACATCCTTCATATCGCCCGCATAGAAGACCGTATTGTCGATATTGTTGATCTGAGAGTTGATCTTGGCATCCTCGATAGCCTCTGGGACATACTCCACACCCACAACCTTCTTGGCTCGGCGAGCACAGAAGTTGGCGATGGTGCCTGTTCCTGTGTAGAGGTCATACAACACCTCATCGCCCTTAAGCTCGGCGAACTCACGTGCCACTTTGTAGAGTTCGTATGCCTGCTCCGAGTTGGTCTGGTAAAACGACTTAGGGCCGACTTTAAACTGCAAACCCTCCATCTGCTCGATGATATGATCTTTGCCGTAGTAGCAGTGGTGCTCCAGATCACCGATCGAATCATTCCACTTCGAGTTAACGACATAGAAAAGAGAAGTGATCTGAGGGAAGTTCTCCTTCAAGTACTCCATCAAGGCTGAAATCTTCTCCTGCGCATCCTCGTTGAAGACTACAATCACCATCACTTCGCCTATCGAGGCGGTACGGATGATGATGTTGCGCATCAAACCCTGATGCTCACGGCAATTATGGAACGAGTATCCATGCTCGATGCAAAATGCCTTCACAGCATCGCGGATAGCATTTGACGGCTCTTGCTGAAGATAACATTTTTCGATATCGAGTACCTTGTCGAAACAGTTTGGAATATGAAATCCGAGAGCTGGGCTGCGCTCAATGCTCTCGCCAGCAGCAATCTCCTCGTATGTGAGCCAACGCTTATCAGCAAAGGTAAACTCCAACTTATTGCGATAGAACTGCTGACGTGCCGAGCCTAAACATGGGCGCACCTCAGGCAACTCCACCTTACCGATGCGAGAGAGTTGGTCATGCACCTGCTCGGTCTTGAAGCGTAGTTGCTCGGCATAGGGCAGATTCTGCCACTTACAACCTCCGCACACACCGAAATGCTCGCAGAAAGGCTCTGAACGCAACTCCGAGAGTTTCACATAATTTACAACTGTACCCTCCATAAAACGGCGGCGCTTGTTGCGTATCTGCACATCCACCACATCTCCTGGGACGGTCATCGGCACAAAGACCACCTGATCGTTATAGCGGCCCATAGCCTTTCCCTCAGCGGCTAAAGTGGTGATCTCAAGCGCAGGGATGAATGGATAGTTTTGTCGTTTTCTTGCCATATTTTTTAGTAATTGTTTATTCTTAATCTCGCTTAATCTTTGAGGTATCTGCACACCACGCTTCAAAGGTAAGAAAAAAATGGTGATCTATGCCCTTAATTTTCAACATTTGCACGCAAGAGAGGTTTTCTCGCAAAAGAAAATCACGTTCCCAACCCGCGTTTTACCGTTCAAAAAGGCTCCCAGGGGGAAAATTAATATTGTAAAAGACCCAGTGGAGTGACGTGCTTAATTCGCCTTAATACGCTTTTTAGATAAACTACTTTCTCACCCATAAAACACCCGTGCGGGTGTTTATGTAGCAATGCTATTCGCTCAGAAGAGTATTTTTGAGATTAAGTTGCGCGTTAGCTTTATCTCGGCAGAAGCATTTTTGGAGATAGGGCGGGTGATGGAATTTCCGTAAAAAAACGGAGACCTTTTGATTGCTTCAAAAGTGCCGTTAGGCATTCGTTTTAGGAA
>CAYTGT010000144.1:1066-4889 GCA_964437405.1 uncultured Alistipes sp. | reverse complement strand
CTATAAGAGTCGTGATTTAGAGAATTGGGAAGGACCAATCAGAGTTTTTGAGGTGGCTCATGATAATTGGATCACAGGAGGTGTATGGGCGCCAGAGGTGCATAAATATAAAAATCGCTATTACCTCTTTGCCACAATGAATACCGACATCACATGGAAGGGTGGTAATTGTAATGGTGCAAAATATACGCTTCGCGGAACGCAGATTTTCTGGTCGAAGAGCCCCGAAGGCCCTTTTGTCGCTTTTGATGATAAGATGCCAGCAACACCTATCGACCACATGTGTTTGGATGGTACTTTGTGGGTGGAGGATTCACGCCCCTATATGATTTATTGTCACGAGTGGGTTGAGTTGCTCGATGGCGAGATGAAGCTGGTTGAGTTGAAAAAGGATCTCTCGGGAACAGTGGGTGAGCACACCAGATTGTTCTCTGCTTCGGCAGCGCCTTGGGGCGTGGGGTCGTATAATACCGAGCAGAAAAACTTTGTGACAGATGGTTGTTTCTTGTATCGCACCAAAACAGGTAAGTTGTTGATGATCTGGTCGAGCTTCGGCAAGGATGGTTATGCAGTAGGTATCGCCGAGTCAACGACAGGAAAGGTTATTGGCCCGTGGCGACAGCAGCAGACGCCGCTTTATGAGAAACATGGCGGTCATGGAATGATTTTCCGCGACTTTGAGGGTCGTTTATGTTTGGTGTTACACGCACCAAACTCTCCAAGCGGAAAGGAACGAGCACACATTTTCGAGCTGGAGGATCTGGGCGAGACGCTCCGATTGAAGGGTGAGATTTCGAAGTATTAATAGCCGTATGTATATTTTTTAGATGAAGAGATTTTTTCTGATTGTGATGTTGTTTGCAACGCAAACTCTTTGGTCGCAGAGTCAAACCGATAGTATGCTTTGTGAACTTGGTCAGCGTGATCAGCAGGTGAGGTATGATTTGTTGCGGTTTCAGCAAACGCAAAATATCGATAGCTTGATGTTCTATGCCGAAAAGATGGTACAAGTGGATGCCGAAAATCAGCAAGTATTGGCATCTATATTAAAAGCCGAAGATATTCCTGAAGGTTTGTCGGATGAGGCTTATAACGCTATATTTTTGGTTGTAGATCATGCTGAACTAAATTATCAGAAGCAATATTTCAGATTCTTGAAACGTGCTGCTAGGAAGGGGAAGTTTAGTCAATCTCAGATAAATACTTTATATGATAGGATTTTGATGCGAAGTAATCGCCGACAGCTCTACGGTACGCAGACAATGAGTAATGTTTTGATTGTGGAAGGTGAAAAAATACCCCAGCAGGTCAATTATGTGTGGCCTGTGCGAAGAGCTTCAAGTGTCGATAAGCGTAGAGCAAAGTCGGGGCAAGGCTCGATGCAAGATCAATGCGAGGCACATAAAAAGTTGGGGTATAAGGTTGTGTGGAATCGCTCGCTCTCGGTGAGGGAGTTTCAAAAGATGATCTCCGCAACGGAATAATAGAGAAAACGTCACTCCACCGAACAAATGTGAGGATTGGAGTCTCTTCCGACAAAATTCCCTGAGAGATTCCAATCATCACTCGCTACGCTTGTGATGTGGAATGACGTATTGTTCTCGATAAAGGGATATAAAAGAAGTAAATTTTATTTCTTTATCAAGAAAAGATACTCTTTGTATTTTCCGTCATCGTTTAACCACTCGTTTGTCCAAGTCATATTGCCCATCACGTTACGCTTGTAGTCGATTTCAACGGTGCGCAACAATTTTCCATGCGAGTGGATAATGTCGTTTAGCTCGCTCTTTGTGGCTCGGCCGCCAGAGGAGTACGATAACAAGATATATCGTGCATTGGCTTCGGCAATCAATCTGTCGATGGCCTTCATCGCTATGAATGATCCGTTCTGGTCGCGGCGAAACTCCTCGAAAACTGAAGCCGAAACTACATCTTTAGAGTCCTCACGGCGATTCGCACGCCCAAAAAGTTGTGGTTTATCGTTGAGTATCACGCTTTTCCAGATGTGATAGTATGATCCATAACGTACTCGGCTCGGAGGCATCTTCTCGTTGTTCGATCCGTATGGCGGGTCGAGATATATCAAGTCGTGATACTCTGTCACGGCCTCAAATACATCTCGCTTTGTCACTCGGCAGGGTGCGCTCCTTTTGAAACGTTTAGGCAGACGTAGCTGCATGGTGTTGTAGGATCGTGGCGACCACTTCGCCAGATAGGCTACATAATGCCCCAAAGTATTATCCACCGAGTCGAGAGCCAATATCAGGCTGGTGAGCAAAACGCATTTATCCACCCACTCCAACCCAAATTCATCTATCTTCTCGCGTATGGCTTCCAACTTCATGGTGTTGTGGCGCTGGAATGGGCGCTTGACCAGATTCTCATCACCTCCATAGTGCTCGGTAAACCATCCCTCCTTGCCTTGTAGAGAGTTCAGATAGTCGATATATGGTTGATAGAATGAATCCTCCTTTTCCGACAGCAGATAACAAGTAGCAAAAACCTCCGACCACTCCGAAATGTCATTTGCTGTAGTCTGCATACCGCGCTGAGCAAAGGCTTGCGCACAACGAGTCGTTCCGCTGAAACCATCGAGCACACTCCGACAGCCGAGCGTATCGGTAATGTTGAGTATGTGTGGGATTATTTTCAGTTTCGATCCAGCATATTTTATCCCTTCGGTGGATGGGGTGTTTATGTACGAATCATTCATTTGATAGGCGGCATTATAATAGAAAAAGGAAACCTGCCTAATTTAGGCAGGTTTCCTTTAGTAGCGGGGGGAGGACTCGAACCTCCGACCTCCGGGTTATGAGCCCGACGAGCTGCCAACTGCTCTACCCCGCGATGTATCTTAATATGAGCTTGAAGCTCGATATCTCATCGTTTGGTTGTGCAAAGATAGTGAAAAAATTGTCGCCTGCAAATTTATTTTAGACTTTTTTATGCTCTATAAAGGTAATCGCCTGATAATCAGTCGTGCAAAAATATCTCTATTTTATATTTGCAGCTACGATTTCCGATAAATCCACCACTTTGGTATGCGCACCACGTTTGATAGCCTTTTTACAAAGTGGGCATGAGGTGACGATCTGGGCGGCACCCGTAGCATCCAACTCTGCACCCACTTTCGTTGCTATGGTGAGCTGCTGAGAGTCGTTGATGGCGGTGTTGGCAACCGAAGATCCACAGCAGAAAGCATTTTTGCGGTTATGCTCAGGCTCTAAAAGCTCTCCCACAGCCTCAATCACCGCTCGTGGCTCGTCATAGATTCCACAACCGCGTCCCAATTCGCATGGATCGTGGTAGGTGTAGGTCGATCCCACCGTATATTTAAGTTTCAGACGACCAGACTTCATCAAGCGCAAGATATACTCCGAGTGGTGCAATACCTCGATGCCCTCCAAGTTGTACTCCTCGCGAAATACCTTCAAGCAGATTGGGCACGATGTCACCAACGTAGAGATATTGTGCTTAGCAAAGAGCGCTTTGTTATAATCTATCATCTTCTGAGCCGAATCAGCTTCTCCTGAGAGCTTCAACGGACGGCCACAACATACTCCGCCATCCTTATCTGCCCACCAGACATCCTCGCGTGCCGCCGTAAATATCTTCTGCATGGCTGAGAGTGTATTGGACGTCAGCAGGGTCATACAACCTGCAAAATATCCCACCTTGCCCGATCCCGAAGAGCGATCTACGCCTCGCAGATAATTGTATCGGCCTTCGTTAGGAATGTTACGCATCGAGGTACGTGAGTTTAGACGCAATGTGTTGAGGTTGATTCCCACAGGGCACACCTGCTCACAACGACCGCACATCA
>CAYTGT010000144.1:0-1056 GCA_964437405.1 uncultured Alistipes sp. | reverse complement strand
ACGGCGATCGCGCAGGAAATAGACCGACTGCACTTCGTGTATTCCGAGCTGGCTCTGCAACTGACAAGGGTCGATGCAGATTCCGCAACGCGAGCAAGCCTCCACCTCGAAATTGTCGTACGATTTCTCCTTTGCTTCGGGGCGCAACTTGTAGTTATGCAAGAAAACGAGTGGAATCTCGGTGAAGATGTGCATATATCGCGAGAACGGCATAGCCAAGAAGAATGTGCCCAAAGCGATCGAATACATCCACCAAAGCGGCTCATATATCGTTGTCAAAGCATGATAGCTCATTGTCTTTGAGAGCAAAATGCCTATTCCGCCCGTCAGGAAACTTCCTCCGCCATGTATCGCGGCTGTGACGCTCTCGGCCAAGAGTCGAAGTGGGAATATAAACCACAATGCCGACAAAGCCAAGCGATCGAAAGGTACATGTTTGGTGGTACGTTTCATTCCCAACGCTCGCGAGCGCATGCGCTTAAACCACGCCAAGCCTACTCCAGAGAGAACAAAGAGCAGGAGCAGATCCATCACAAAGTCGAAGATGGGTTTGTGGCCATCTATATCATTGAGTGCGGCGAAGTATTTGAAAAATACGTGTCCCTGCAACGGAACCCATTTAAATCCCAAGTAGGCCACAGTCTCTATCCACCCCACAGCAATGAGCATAAACCATCCGAAGGCCAAACTCATGTGCATATAACCCAACATACGATTGACGCGGAATATGCGGCGGTGGAGCAATGATTCGCTGATCACCTCCCAGACAGCTTTAATGCTATTTACCGAGAAGATGTTGGTGGCGATGAGCATCAGATCCTTGCGTGGCAGATCTCTGAGCCACGAGATATATTTGATGGCGATTACGATAAACAGGAGCGTAGCGCCGACAATAAATGGAATACAAAAATTGGCAAAAAATGTCATAACTAAAAATCTCCAAGTTTACGTTTAATCAACATCACGATTCCTCTGGTATTGATACCTCGCGGACATGCCAAACGGCACTTGCCGCAGAGCATACATTTATTCATCTCCTCGTATGCGCCCTGATAC
>CAYTGT010000143.1:0-4950 GCA_964437405.1 uncultured Alistipes sp. | reverse complement strand
GCAAAACCACACAAAATCTACAACCCGCGCGAAAACCACCCCCCCCCCCACACCCCGCGGGGGGGGGGATTTTTAGGAGATAATTCATTAATACCCAGATAATTAGAGAGGTTTAGTAGAAATTCATATACTTTGCTGTGTTAAGAATGCGGCGATGTATAATTGTTTTCTCTAATGACTAAGTGAGTAAGAAAAAGTGTGAATGGCAAACAGAAAAACCGCAAAAATCGCGAAAAAAAAATTTTAACTAAATAAAATTTTCATTTAACTAATTCAAACATTAACTAACAATTCAAAAATCATGAAAAGATTTATGATGTTGGCAGCGCTTTTCGGTGCAATGACATTGGGAGCCTGCGTTGACAATGAGGAGTCACAGTCAGTAACTGACATCCGTGACGCTAAGACAGAGGAGCTTAAGAGCTTGGCAGCGTTGAATAACGCACAGGCTGAGGCTGCTAAAATTGCTGCAAATGCTGAGGCTGCTTATCAGCAGGCTTTGGCTGAGCAGGTAAAGGCACAGACTGCACTTTTGGAGGTTGAGGCTCAGTTGGCTGCTGTAAAGGTAGAGCTTAAGGGCGCTGAGTTGGAGGCTAAGCTTGCTGAGTTGGAGGCTTTGAAGGCTGAGTATAACCAGCGTATTACAGAGGCTCAGGCTGCTATCGCTAAGGCTGAGGCTCAGTTGGAGATCGATTTGGCTAAGTCTGAGTACGACTTGCTTGTTGCTCAGAAGGATGTTCTTGATGCAACTCAGGATCTTGAGGCTGCTCAGAAGATCAACTATATGAGCTTGTATAACGAGTACTCTATGGCTATTTCAAATTTGAATTCTGCAAAGTCTATGTTGGTAAGAACTCAGAAGGACTACACAGCAGTTGAGAACAATATCCTCGCTGACGAGGAGGCTGCATTGGAGACTATTGAGTCTTACAAGGAGGCTATCGCTGAGACTGAGGAGTCTATCGCTCAGTTACAGACACGCGTTGATGCTTTCGCTGAGTATGTAACATTGACTGACGAGGAGTTGGAGGCTAAGATCGCTGAGAAAGAGGCTGAGTACTTCCCTCTTTACACAAATTACATGTTAGCACGTCAGGCTTACCACGATTACTGTGAGACAAACCCTGCTCCATCATTCCCAGAGGAGGTTGATCTCTATAGGAGAAACATTAACAACTGGTACGCAGCTCTCGTTAATGGTGGCAACCGCGGTGCTTGGGGTTGGAGCTATGATGTTGGTTTGGACGCACTTGTATTGAACGAGGAGACACAGGCTATCGGTTACTATTTGCCAAGTGCTGACCCATACTACCAGGATTTCTATCCTGTATTCGAGAAGGATGATCAGCTCGGTTGGGCACCATACGCTTATGAGTATGTAGATGTTGAGTGCACATTCGAGGGCTGCGAGGATGTTGAGACTACATCTTACATTAAGTATACTCCAAACAAGGGTGCTTGGAAGGTTAACGAGGAGAACTTCAACGCATACTTGAAGATGTGGGGCCAGAAGCTTGAGGGAAACTGGGCTAAGAAGAACATGGATTACTATCAGGCTGAGTTAGATAAGATCGAGAAGCGCGCTAACAGCACAGAGAAGGCAAGCGAGGGTGAGTTCACTCTTTACAACAACGCTGTAGAGGCTTACGTAAAGGCTAAGGAGGCTAAGGATGCTGCTCAGAAGAAGTCTAACGAGGCTTTGAATGCTTACTATGATGTTGAGGATTCTGTAAAGGATCTTTCTAACCCAACAGACGCAGAGAAGAAGGCTTTGGAGGATGCAGACAAGGCTTATCAGGCTGCTGTAGAGGCTTATCAGAAGGCAAACGCTGACTTCTATGCTGCTCAGGACGCATTGGATGAGGCTCGTACAAACAAGATCAACGTAGAGGACGAGATCGAGATGTATAAGAGCTGGATCGAGGAGTATGCTCACTGGCATGATGTATATACTACTGATTACGAGAATGTATGCGCTGATTACGAGCAGATTAAGGAGTGGGCAGCTATCGCTGACGATGAGAAGACTTACGAGGAGTGGAACAACTACTGGGCTGAGTTGTATGCTTCTGAGGAGTATGTAGCATTGCGTAATGCTGTACATGAGTACAACGAGATCAACGCTGAGATCGATGCACTTGAGGAGGCTTACGCTGCTGACGATGATTATGAGTCTGTAGTTAATTACTATAACTCATGGATCGAGCAGTTGGAGGCTGATATCGAGTACTACAACGAGCAGATCGCAGCTCTTGAGGAGCAGATCGCAGATCCTAACCACGAGGAGACTTTGGCAAGATTGCAGGCTGCTATCGAGATGGCAGAGCTTCGCGTAGCTGCTGCTCAGAAGGCTGCTGACGAGGCTAAGGCTAAGTTGGATGCTGCATTGGCTGAGTAATTAAAGAAAAGAAACGGCTTAAAATAAATTGTAATGAAGATTAAAAAGCTTTTATTATCGGCCGTTCTACCCATACTATGTCTTACAACTGTTGCTGCTCAGAGCTCTGCTCAGCAGGACAACACTCCTAAAAAGGGTGATGTAACTCTGGCAGCAACCGTAGGATATAACAGTTACGCAAGCGTCAAGGCGCTCCCTGGTAACTTGACTACATACGAGGCTTCGGCTCTGTCGACTGACTGGTCACAGAAGAAGTTGATGGTAGGCTTGGAGGCAGGTTGGTTCGTATCAGACGCTTGGAAGCTGAGCTTGGGTGGAGGACTGAACTTCGCGAATAACCCTGGTTATTCAGAGGTTCCTGGTACGGTAGATGAGAATTTGAGCTTGGAGGAGAACCTCGGTAACATTCCTAACTACCGAGCTGTTGCGGACTCTTACTCGTTCTCATACAACGTAACCGCAGGCATTGACCGCTATTTCAACGTGAATAGCGCGAAGAATTTGATGGTATACACCGGCCTTAGACTCGGATTCGCATACGGCCTCAACGAGGAGAAGTATGACGAGTGGACTTCTATGGGTAAATCAACTGCCGAGACTTGGAATGCTCGTGCAAGCTTTACTTTCGGTGCTGACTACTACGTAATGAAGGGTATGTTCGTGGGTATCTCTGTGGATCCTGTGGCTTACACTTACAATATGACTCAGTACAAGCCTCAGGAGGGTTTGGGCAACTTGCAGGCTGATGGTCACAACATCGGTTTCTTGGCAGCTCCAACAATCCGTGTCGGATTTGTATTCTAAGAGTCACGCATGACGTTAGATTGAAACGCCTGACCTTTCGCGGTCAGGCGTTTTTTTGTTGGGTGTGGGCGGCGCAGGCGGTGCGGTTATGCGGGCGGTGGTGAGGTGCAAGAAATGACATTCATTGCGCGGAAAACTAAATAAAATTAAAAAAATAAACGAAAAACTTGATTTTTTAGCGGCGAATGGTTGGAGATTAAAAAATTATGCGTAACTTTATATTTCAAAGGCAAAAAACAAACTAAAACCTTATAAAACTTCAAAGAATATGAAAAATTATTCAGCTAAAGAGATCAAGAACATCGTTCTTGTAGGAGCCCCAGGCTCTGGTAAGACTACCTTGGCTGAGGCGATGGCTTACGAAGGCAAGGTCATCGACCGCAGAGGTAGCATCGAAACCAACAACACACTTTCGGACAACACCGATATCGAGCATGAGTACAAACGCTCAATCTATGCGACTACACTCTTCACAGAGTTTATGAATCGTAAGCTCAATATCATTGACTGCCCAGGTTCTGACGACTTCTGCGGTAACTTATACTCTGCATTTAAGGTGGGTGACGTGGGCGTTTTGGTTATGAACGCTCAGAACGGATGGCAGGTCGGTGACGAGTTGCAGTCACGTTACGCACGCATCTTGAATAAGCCTTTGGTGGGCGTTATCAACCAGTTGGACGGCGACAAAGCATCGTATGAGAATATGTTGGAGGGTATCCGCGCGGCATCGCCTGTGAAGCCTGTTGTGGTGCAGTATCCTGTAAATCCGGGCGCTGGCTTCGATGCGTTTATTGACGTATTGATGATGAAGATGTACCGCTTCAAGGACGAGAACGGTACTCGCGAGGAGTTGGAGATCCCTGCTGACGAGATGGATCACGCTATGGAGCTCAATCAGGAGTTGACTGAGTCAGCAGCAGTTTATGACGATGCGTTGATGGAGCTTTATTTCGAGAAGGGTTCACTCACACAGGACGATATCCGTTCAGGATTGAAGAAGGGCGTTGCTAACCGCGACATCATGCCTATCTTCTGCTGCTCAGCAAAGCGCGACATCGGTACTAAGCGTCTGATGGAGTTTATCATCAATGTGGCTCCAGGTCCATCTGTAGCTCCTAAGTTCCTCTCAACTGAGGGTGAGGAGTTGGCAGCAGACGAAACTCAGCCAACAGCACTCTTCGTATTTAAGAGCCAGATCGAGCAGCATATCGGAGAGATCACTTATTTCCGCGTAGTACGTGGTAAGGTGACTGAGGGTATGGAGCTTGTAAATAGCCGCACAGGTAACAAGGAAAAGCTCTCTCAGTTGTTTGCCGTTGCAGGTAAGAACCGTATCAAGGTGACTGAGCTTTCAGCAGGCGATATCGGTTGTACTGTGAAGCTCAAGGGCACTCGTACAAACGACACTTTGGCTGCCGCATCTACTCCAGTTGCTTGCGAGCCAATCGTATTCCCAGAGCCACGCTACCGTGCTGCAGTGAAGGCTAAGGAGCAGAACGATGAGGAGAAGTTGGGCAAGATCCTTAACGATATGAAGTATGAGGATCCTACAATCCTTGTTGAGTACTCTAAGGAGCTTAAGCAGACTATCATTCAGGGTCAGGGTGAGCATCACCTCAATATCTTGAAGACTAAGATTGCATCTGAGAATAAGATTGAGATGGAGTATTTCGCTCCAAAGATTCCATATCGTGAGACTATCACTAAGGTTGCTCAGGCTGACTACCGTCACAAGAAGCAGTCAGGTG
>CAYTGT010000142.1:0-4979 GCA_964437405.1 uncultured Alistipes sp. | reverse complement strand
ACCGTGGTGACTACCAGAACGGTTGGGATACCGACCAGTTCCCTATCGACATGTGGGAGTTGGTACAGGCAATGTTGGTAATCGTTCGCGGCGGTGGCTTGCAGGGCGGCGGTACAAACTTTGATGCTAAGACTCGCCGTAACTCAACAGACCCTGAGGATCTCTTCATCGCTCACATCGCAGGTATGGATGCTATGGCCCGCGCATTGCTGATCGCTGCCGACATCATCGAGAACTCTCCTTATGAGAAGATGCTTGCTGATCGCTACGCTTCTTACGACAACGGTATCGGTAAGGAGTTCGAGGAGGGCAAGCTCACTTTGGAGCAGGTTGTAGATTACGCATACGAAAACGAGCCTGAGCAGATCAGCGGCAAGCAGGAGCTCTACGAGGCGATCGTAAATATGTATATATAAAACATACATTTATCGGGACTCGCCCGATAGAAATTCTACACCGAGAGGGGTCGAACATCTTCGGCCACCCTCTCGGTGCAGGGTTTTTCTTAAAAAAGACAATCATCTAATTAAAGAAAACCTATGAGAATCGCATCACAAAGGGTATCGTTGTGGGAGAAGATAGGCTATAGCCTCGGAGACGGATCGGCAAATCTGGTCTTCCAGATGATGATGATCTACCAAACCAAATTCTATACCGACATCTTCGGTTTGGAGGGTGCTGTGGCAGGTACGGTAATGCTTATCGCTCGAATAGTAGATGCGTTTGTCGATCCGACTGTGGGCATACTCTCTGATCGAACAAACAGCCGTTGGGGTAAATATCGCCCTTGGGTACTATGGACAGCCTTGCCATTTATGATCTTCTACGTTTTGGCATTCTACAACCCTGGAATCGAGCAAAAGGCTATGGTGGCAGTATACGCGACCATATCGTACACGCTTTTAATGACACTCTACTCCTTCAACAATACTCCTTATGCTTCACTCGGAGGTGTCATGTCGGGCGACATCAAGGAGCGCAACAGCATCACCTCGATACGTTTTGTAGCCTCTACAATAGCACAATTTGTCGTTCAAGGTTTGACGTTACCATTGGTCAACAAATTCTCTGCTGGAGGCGATGCAGCCGATGGATGGTTACGCACGATAGCACTCTTTGCGGCCATAGGTTTTGTATTTTTAGTCATTACGTTCTTCTCTACCCGTGAGCGTATCACGCCGCCACCAGGCCAGAAGAGCGATCTAAAAAAAGATATCAAAGAGGTATTCAGCAGCGTTTCGTGGCGTGCTATGTTTATCTTGACGCTATTCCTTTTCACCACACTCGCTATGTGGGGTAGCGCCATGAACTACTACTTTGAGAATTATGTCGATTCGCAGGCGTTGTACCAATTCCTTGACAAATTGGGTCTGGTCTATGCTGGCACAGGCGAAGGTGCAGGATATGCCATACTAAACGCCTTTGGACTGATCGTTTCGGGACCTGAGCAAGCTTATATTGTGGGATTCGGCGTGTTCAATATGTTGGGTGCTTTAGTACAGTTCTTCGGTGTGATATTGTTATCAAGCTATTTGGCTAACCGCTTCGGCAAAAAGCGTGTATTTATCATCTGTCTCAGCCTGACAGCAATCTTTACAGCGATGTTCTATCTCCCAGGCAAGGCCGATATCGAAACGATGTTTGTGCTCAATTTCCTCAAGAGTTTGGCTTATGCACCAACGGTACCTATGTTGTGGGCTATGATCGCTGATGTGGCCGACCACATGGAGTATGTGAGCTATCGCCGCGCTACGGGATTTGTCTTTGCAGGTGTAGTATTTGCACTGAAGGCAGGTTTGGGCGTGGGAAGCGCAATTTTAGGATTCCTCCTTTCGGGCTTTGGCTATGAGTCGGGAGCGGGCATTATGCAGAGCGAGAGCGCAATTCTCGGCATCCAACTCTCATCGAGTCTGATCCCTGCTGCGACATTCTTTGTGGGTGTGGTAGCACTCATGTTCTACCCTATCACAAAACAATTTAACGAGAAGATGCAGGCTGAGCTTGAACAACGCCGCAGCAAAAATAGTGCATAGATTTATATTGAATCCGAGATAATACCTTAAACCATACCACTATGAAGAGTCCAAAATATATCGTTCCCGATGATTATATGGCCGACCCATCGGTACATGTTTTCGATGGAAAGCTATACATATACCCTTCGCATGACCGAGATTCGGGCATTGCAGAGAATGACAACGGCGATCACTTCGACATGAAGGATTACCATGTCTTCTCGTGTGAAGATATCGAGAATGGGGAGCTTACCGATCACGGCGTTGTGCTGAGCACCGATCAGATCCCCTGGGCAGGTCGTCAGTTGTGGGACAATGATGTGGCCTACAAGGATGGCATATATTATATGTACTTCCCACTAAAAGACAAAAACGACACATTCCGCATAGGTGTAGCCACAAGCGATAAACCCTACGGTCCTTTCACGCCCGAAGCTGACCCTATTCGCGGAAGTTACAGCATCGACCCTGCGGTATTCGAGGATAATGGCGAATACTACGTCTATTTCGGTGGACTGTGGGGCGGACAGTTGCAACGCTATAAGGACAATAAGGCTTTGGAGACTGCCTACCTCCCTCAAGGTGATGAGATTGCACTACCCGCACGTGTTGTACGCCTTACTCCCGACATGAAGCAGTTTGCCGAGGAGCCGCGAGCTGTGGTAATTTTGGATGCAGATGGGAATCCGCTGAAGGCGAATGATCCTCATCGTTTCTTCGAGGCATCATGGATGCACAAATACAACGGCAAGTATTATTTCAGCTACTCAACAGGCGACACGCACATGTTGTGTTATGCAGTAGGCGATAACCCATACGGGCCATTTACATTCAAAGGGGTTATTTTAACACCCGTTGTCGGATGGACTACCCACCACTCTATCGTGGAATATCGTGGTCGATGGTATCTTTTCCACCACGACTCCGTACCTTCGGGCGGCATCACATGGCTTCGCTCTCTAAAAGTCGTAGAGTTGGAATATGACGAAGACGGCTCAATCCGCACACTACAAGGTAGTGCAGCAGAGTCTAAATAACAACGAAAGCCACTCCGCTGGAGTGGCTTTCGGGAGCTTGCACACGAAGAGTAGCGCCACAAAAAAAACGACAGAGCAATGCTCTGTCGTCATCGTTTGCCTATCAAGTGATTCCGGCGGGATTCGAACCCACGACCCACAGCTTAGAAGGCTGTTGCTCTATCCAACTGAGCTACGGAACCATCGTCAAAAATTCGTACGAGTTTACTTCGGAGTAATACCCACCGATTTTTGCGAGGGCAAAATTAACTCTTTTATTTCTTTTCTCCAAGTCTTTGCCGAATTTTATCTTGAAAGAGAGTGACAATACAACCCTTTTAGGGTAAAGAGATAGATCAATCTAAACACTCTTTAAAATACCCATCCACAATAGGCTGCCATACCAATACTAAATTATGCAAGGCAATTTGAGCGGTCATATCACCACCCAAATTCTATGGCATCGGGGATATAGCGAATATCGTAACTACCATCGGGATAGAGATCAATCGCAATCATATCGAATGCCACCTCGCCCACTATACGATTCTGGGCAATATATGCCGAGGCGGCACGTCTAATGGCCACGATCTTACTTTTATTGATAGTCTGTTCGGGCGTGAGGAGTGACCCTGCTCGGCGAGTTTTCACCTCGACAAAGTGGGTCATTCCATATTTTGTAGCCACTATATCTATCTCATAACGCCCCACACGCCAATTGCGAGAGGCTATCAGGAAACCGTGCTTACGCAGGTAATCAATAGCCAACTGTTCACCTCGCTGACCTATGGCCGAAGTTTGAGTGCTCATTGGTTGAAAATTAATAGGTCGTTGCACCTCAGCTCAACTACAACAAGAAGTTCAGGTCATCACCCGCATTAACCTCGTAAGTCTCTACACCATATTTAAAAATACGCATAGGACGAGAACCAATCAGCTCCATCTTCCCATCGTGCAGATGCAACATACAACCCTCTCTCAAGCCAACAACCCAGCGGCGAGGATTGGCCTTGATATACTCCAAAATACGCTGCTCGCGAGTCTCTCCTGCGTGACCTTCGGGATTTGCATCCAAATAGTGAGGGTTAATCTGAAACTTCACCGCTCCGATAGCCTTAAATGACTCTGGCTGCACGATTGGCATATCGTTTGTTGTGCAAATCGTAGGACAAGTGACATTGCTACCTGCTGACCAACCCACGTAAGGTGTACCATCAGCGATTTTCTTGCGGATAGCCTGCATGAGACCCTGCTCCTGCATCTTCTTGGTCAAAGCAAAAGTATTGCCACCACCGACACAGATAGCCTCAGCCTGCTGAATCATTCGGCGAGGATTTTTCGCACGATGTACCGAGCGTACCTTGATACCGATTTCGTCAAATCGAGCCTGAACCTTAGCCTCATAAGCGGCGTAAGAGAAGGTTACAGCAGCGTATGGCACAAAGACTATCTCTTTGACTCCCTGAAGGAAAGATGCTATCTGCTGAATTGGATATTGCAAGTAAGCCTCACCAGCATTTGTCGAGTTTGAGATTAGCAAAAGCTTCATAACGATCTATTTTTTAAAGGTTTAATGATAAAATTTATATTGGTTGATGTAAAAAATATTCATTCTGATGCCAAAATTAATAAAAAAAGTGTTACTTTTGCGCAGAAAGTATTGAAAGATTGAAATCAATTCAATATTAATTGTTAAACTTAAAATTTAAAGTTATGTCAGAGATTCAGTCAAAGGTTGTCGAGATTATCGTTGACAAGTTGGGCGTTAAGGAGTCTGAGGTAGTACCTGAGGCAAGTTTCACAGCACACCTCGGTGCAGATTCACTCGATTCAGTAGAGTTGATCATGGAGTTCGAGAAGGCTTTCGATATCCAGATTCCAGACGAGGATGCTGAGAAGATCACTACTGTAGGCGCTGCTATCGAGTACGTTGAGGCTCACACAAAAT
>CAYTGT010000141.1:0-5006 GCA_964437405.1 uncultured Alistipes sp. | reverse complement strand
GGAGAAGATCCTTCAAGCTAAGGAGAAGTTCATCCAGCTCAAGAGCGAGCACGATCGCGCTGTAAACAAGCGTAATCAGGAGATCTCGCAAATCGAGCAGCGTGCAAAGCACTTGGAGTCGAGCTTGCAGAATCAGCAGCGAGATTTGGAGGCTAAAATCAAGGAGAATGATCGCCAGAAGACACAGATGGATAGCCAGATGCAGAACCTCAATCAGAAGAAAGAGGAGCTTGCGGGCATCATCAAAGAGCAGAATGTTCGTCTGGAGCAGATCTCTGGTATGAGCGCTGAGGAGGCCAAGAACATCTTGATCGAGAATATGAAGGCTGAAGCTAAGGCTGAGGCTGATTCTTACATCAACGAGACCATCGAAGAGGCTAAGCTCACAGCAACTAAGGAGGCTAAGCGTATCATCGTAAGCTCGATCCAGCGAGTAGCTACCGAGACTGCCATCGAGAATGCTGTAACGGTATTTAATATCGACAGCGATGAGGTTAAGGGTCGAATCATCGGTCGTGAGGGTCGTAATATTCGTGCTTTGGAGGCTGCCACAGGTATCGAGATTATCGTTGACGATACCCCAGAGGCTATCATCTTGAGTGGCTTTGATCCTGTACGCCGCGAGATCGCTCGTTTGGCTTTGCATCAGTTGGTGACCGATGGCCGTATCCACCCAGCACGTATCGAGGAGGTTGTGGCTAAGGTTAAGAAGCAGATCGAGGAGGAGATCGTAGAGGTCGGTAAGCGTACCGCTATTGACTTAGGTATTCACGGCTTGCATCCTGAGTTGATCCGCTTGATCGGTAAGATGAAGTATCGTTCTTCATACGGTCAGAACCTTTTGCAGCACGCACGTGAGACTGCTAATTTGGCGGGTATCATGGCTTCTGAGTTGGGCTTGAATCCTAAGGCTGCACGCCGCGCGGGTCTGTTGCACGATATCGGCAAAGTGCCCGATGACGAGCCAGAGTTGCCACACGCAATCATTGGTATGAAGTTGGCCGAGAAGTGCAAGGAGAAGGCTGAGGTTTGCAATGCTATCGGATCGCACCACGATGAGGTTGAGATGACTTCGCTCATTGCTCCTATCATTCAGGTATGCGATGCTATCTCTGGTGCACGTCCTGGAGCGCGCCGCGAGGTTGTGGAGTCGTACATCAAGCGTCTGAAGGAGATGGAGGATATCGCACTCTCATATCCAGGAGTGGTTAAGACTTATGCTATCCAGGCAGGTCGTGAGTTGCGTGTTATCGTGGGTGCTGACAAGCTCTCGGATCAGGAGTCAGAGTCTTTGTCACACGATATAGCAAAGAAGATTCAGGACGAGATGACATATCCAGGTCAGGTGAAGATCACCGTAATCCGTGAGACTCGTTCGGTAAGTTACGCGAAGTAATTTAACGTTTATATTTATAGTTACGCTCTAACCTAAGCATAGGTTAGGGCGTCTTTTTTTGACAATTTTGCAAAATTCTGTTATCTTTGTAGAGAAGCGAACATTAAAATCTTGAAATTATGCGCAACATTTTCCGTTTACTATCTCTTGCGGCAGTGCTGACTATGCTTTTTGGTGCTGTCGCTGCCCAAACTCAGAAGTATGAAGTAGGCCCATTGAAGGTCGAGAGTCGTAAGGCGTGGGAGAAAGTGCATCGCCCTGCCATCTATAATTTCTTCTTGACCGAGGTCTTTGGTCGTCAGCCCGAAACTCAAGTTAAGGCTACCTATGAGTCTGTGTCGGTGGATGATAAGGCTCTCGGAGGTAAGGCTATCCGTAAGGAGGTGGCGATACACTTTGAGGGGATGGATGATCCGATGTTGGTGTTGATGTATATCCCAAAGAGCCGCAAGCCTGTGCCTGCATTTGTGGGAATCAATTTTAATGGTAATCACCAGACGACAACCGATCCAGCCATCACAATCTCGAAAAACGCTCCGTCTAATCCAGAGCGCGGTATTGCTGTGTCGCGTTGGCCTATGGAGATGATCGTAGAGGCGGGTTATGCTGTGGTGACGGTGTATCGTGGCGATATAGATCCCGATTTCGATGATGGCTTCAATAATGGCGTGCATCAGATCTTTAGCCGAGAGCAGAAGCCTAAAGCCGATGAGTGGGGTACAATCTCAGCATGGGCATGGGGTTTGAGTCGCGTGATGGATTACATCGAAAAGGATAAATTGTTCGATAAGAAGCGTGTTGCAGTTGTAGGTCACTCGCGTCTGGGTAAAACTGCTCTGTGGGCAGCCGCAACCGATAAGCGCTTTGCGATGGCTATCTCGAACGATTCGGGTGAGGGCGGTGCAGCACTATCTGCGCGCCGTCATGGTGAGTTGATCAGCGACTTGAATAAAAAATTCCCACATTGGTTCTGTGACAATTATATTAAGTATAATGATAAGGAGGGTGATTTGATGATCGACCATCATGGCTTGGTGGCGCTCATCGCACCACGCCCTGTATATGTTGCCAGCGCCACGTTGGATGATTGGGCAGACCCAGAGGGCGAGTATCTCTCTGCAAAATATGCTTCGCCTGTGTGGGAACTATATGGCAAGCGAGGTCTAAGCTCTAACGCATGGCCAAAACCAGATCAACCCGATAATGATGGCTCGGTGGGTTACCACCTGCGCACGGGAAAGCATGATATTACAGCTTACGATTGGTCGCAATATATTAAGTTTGCAGATCAGCATTTTGGAAAATAGGGTAATGTTGCCAAAAATAAACAGCGAGGAAAATATCTTCCTCGCTGTCTATTTTATCCCACAAAAAGATCTACTCCACCTGACGGCAATATGCAACACCAATCAGATCATACAACTTCTTGAGCTGAGGAAGACGCTCCTTGAAGTTGTCAAAATCTTTCTGATCAGGGCGACACCACTGCACCTCAGCTGCAGCACCCAAACGTGGCAACAACTGATAGAATGCGTGCTCAGGATAAGCAACGTGCTCTGACCAAAGATTTACTTGAGAGCCGAGGATATATTTCTGCTGCTCCTCGTTAAGTGCATCTGGAAGCAGAGGCTCGAACGAATAGATCTTGCTTGCCGAGACGATGTAGCTGCCTGTTGTTCGAGGTTGCTTGGCAACATCTTTGAGCTGAGGATGGTCGATATATGCAAATACATTAGGACTCATAATCACACGATGACCCTGCTTTGCAGCCTCAGTGCCTCCCTTAGTTCCGCGCCATGACATGACGATAGATTTACCAGAGAGTCCTCCCTCCAAAATCTCGTCCCAACCGATGATGTCGCGACCCTTTGAAGCCATGTACTCCTCAATCTCCTTGTTGATGTATGACTGCAACTGATTCTCTGGCGAGTGCTTGCCATCATCCTTGATGCCGAGCTCCTTGATCTTGGCCTGACATGTAGGACACGCCTTCCAACGATCCTTCGGAACCTCATCGCCACCGATATGGATAATCTTTGATGGGAACACCTCGCACACCTCATCAAGAACCTTCTTCAAGAATACCAAAGTCTCAGGATTACCACCGCACAAAATCTCGCGACTTACACCCCAATAAGTTCTCACAGGATATGGGCCTCCCGTACAACCCAACTCTGGATATACGTGCAACGCACTCTGCATGTGACCAGGGAGGTCAATCTCTGGGATTACGTTAATGTAACGCTCAGCAGCATACTTAACCACTTCGCGGCACTCCTCCTGAGTGTAATATCCACCATAAGGAGTTCCATCATAGATGCCAGAGTTGCCTGGACCTATCACGGTCTGCTCACGAACACTACCGCGAATAGCCAACTCAGGCATTGACTTAACCTCAAAACGCCAGCCTTGATCCTCTGTCAAATGCCAATGGAATTGGTTGCAACCATGCAATGCCATGACATCCAAGAAATCTTTGATCATATCGACCGAGAAGAAGTGACGTGCGCAGTCCAAAAGCACGCCTCGGTAGACGAAGCGTGGCTCGTCTTGAATTGTGACGAATGGCAACTCCACCTGTGGGTCGCTCTCACCCTTTACGATAGGCAAAGCCTTGCGCAGAGTTTGTGCCGCGCGGAAAATTCCTGGTGGATTGTGAGCCTTGATCGAAACACCCTCCTTGTTGATTGCGATGGTGTAAGCCTCTTGTTGCTGCTCGGTCAACTCCACAGGCGTTGCCCCCTTCTTGCCCTTACTCTCGGCGCCCAAGCCGAGGCAGATCTGGATTGGAGCCTTTTTGTCGTTAGGTGTGGCAAGAAGTTTTATGCCTGTCGATTGCTCCACCCATTGGCGTAGGAACTCCACGTTGCGAGCAATCTCTGGATTTGTCACGTCAAAGGCGATGCCCATGCCGCTTTTCAATGTAAAAGTTTGGGTTGGATCTTCCTGAATCTGCTTTGGCAGAGGAATAACTTGATAGTTGGCAGTCTGCTGAGCCATCACAGAGCTATAGCCTAAAAGCATCACCAACCCGATAAGAGAGAATAGTAGTTTTTTCATATTTAAAAGTTTAAATTTTGAGTTCAATGCCATCAATTAAATTCAAATATACTACAATTTCCCGAAACGTAGTAGGATTATCTAAAGAAAAGTTCGGATTTATTGTGGGGGATGGGTATATAAGCGAAAATTACAAAACACAAAAGGCGTCCAACGGGACGCCTTTTGTATTAAACCTTTAAGGTCTAATGCAATGATTATTTCTCAGCGAAGTATGCCTTGATCTCATCCTCCTCAAGGATGTTCTGAGTCTTGAAAACATAAGCACCAGTCTTCTCTGACTTAACCATCTTGATGCACTTAGTGTACTTCTTTGCAGTACCAGTCTTAAGTGTTGCAACTACTTTCTTTGCCATAACTTACTTACGATTACTTAATTTCACGGTGTACTGTTACCTTCTTCAAGTATGGATTGTACTTCTTACGCTCCAAACGATCTGGTGTGTTCTTCTTGTTCTTAGTGGTGATGTAACGTGACATTCCTGGAACGCCGCTCTCCTTCTGCTCTGTGCACTCAAGGATCACCTGAACTCTGTTACCTTTCTTTGCC
>CAYTGT010000140.1:0-5079 GCA_964437405.1 uncultured Alistipes sp. | reverse complement strand
ACCTTGAGGGTGAGTATGGTCAGGAGGATATCATGATCGGTGTACCTGTAGTGATTGGTCGCAAGGGTATCGAGAAGATCGTGAAGATTGATCTTACTAAGGAGGAGCAGGCTCAGTTCGAGGCTTCAGCCGCTGCAGTACGTAAGGTTAACCAGATCCTTTACGATACAAACGCTATCTAAAAAACAATTAGACACAAATAAAAAATCCGAGATTCGCTCTGAATCTCGGATTTTTACTTTATCGGCACACGTCTCAACCGTGCTACCGAACTCGCAGACTATTTCTTCTTATCAAAATAATCCAAAGTCCAGCTGTCACGCCACTCTACTACAGGTGTACCATCAGCCTTGAAGTCGATCGGAAGCCAGATGTAACGTGCATCACTCGGACGGCGTGGACGCCAAATGTCCGCCATAAAGATAAAGGCATCCTTCTTGCCCTGCACAGGGAGAATATATGTGCTCTGACCACCAAAAGTGAGCTTCGCCTTAGGGCCTACGCATGGGCTTGGATGTTGCTTCCATGGACCATATATATTATCTGCCGAGAACATACGAGCCTCGTTAGGATCCCATCCTGTACAACCTGAACAGATCATCCAATACTTGCCGTTGCGCTTGAAAATCGCAGGAGCCTCGTTGTGTCCCGCAGGGGCAAAACGCACATACTCGCCCGTATGCGAGAGGTAGTCATCGCTTAGGCGTGCAATATGCAACGTCAGGTTATCCTCCGAAGAGTAGATGTGATATGCAGCGCCATCATCATCGACATACAAAGTCATATCGCGCGACATCTGGCCACCCTGAAGATCACGCTTCACGAAGAGTCCCTTGTTGATTGCGCCATACCACTTCGGAGTCCACCAATCCTTGTATTCATCCATATTCAGTGCCTCCATCTCAGCTTTGGCCGCCGCATCCATATTCATAGGCAACTTACCTGGATTAACACGTCCCGAACCGATAAACTTGTATGGGCCCTCAGGCTTATCAGCCACCGCCACAGCAGCACGTGCCGCAGAATAACCGCGACCCTTGAGCTCCAGATGAAACCACATCACAAACTTCTTGGTCCTTTTGTTATAGATCACCTTTGGACGCTCGATTGTACAGCCACGCACGATGTCGCTTGTCGGATCATCCTCCACCTTCAGAGCCACACTCTCACGAGTCCAATCCGTCAGATTCTTTGACGAGTAGCACATCACACCCACCAACGCAGCGCTTGTATGGTCGCTCTTATTCTCGCCAAACCAATAATACTTTCCTTTATGGTAGAGCACGCCGCCACCATGAGCATTCACATGCACACCCGTATTATCAGGCCACAATTCACCCGACTTAATAGGCTTCAACGGAGCCTTCGCCTCCACACACATCGCCGTAGCCACAACAGCCACAAGTAATGACAAAATCTTTCTCATAATCATATCGTTTTACTTTTGAAAAATATCCTTATACTTATTTATAAAATATACAGGCGTGCAACTCCACGCATGGCAAGCGCTATTGACCACATGTGCACCATAAGGCGAACGCTTATCATCGCTCGGATCATAGACCTCCCAGAAGGTGTCAGCACCCTTCTCGATCATTCCTCCCCAATACTTCATCAGCAACTCCTTCGCTTCGGCCTCCATGCCACAATGCAGCAACGCCTCAATCACATAGTGATAGGCATAAGGCGATCCTGGGTAGCAAGCTGTCTGATCTTGCAACACATATCGCATTGCTCGTTGCGCCTCCTTACGGTTGAATGTATCCGACAAGGTCATCCACACCTGCGAAAGATATGAGATCTGCCCTGCCTGGCCCGACAACATCACACCTCGATCCTTATCATAAAGTTTTGCCTTTGAAGCGCGGCGCATCTCATTTAACACCTTTGGCCACTCGCTCACAGGCGCACTGCTCTCCACGCCCAACATCTTGGCCAACTCATAACTCTTATCTATGCAGAAAGTCATCAAGCCCTGCATCGGAGTGGCGCGGTTCAGATCGTCTTTCCAATCAAACACCAGCCACCACGCAGGCTGTTTGTTCATATCATAAATTCCCTCGTTGAGATACGTTCTGGCGAACTCCACCTGATACTCCACCACAGGCCACAAATCCTTAGCGGTCTCCACATCGCCCGACTCTTTGAGATACTCCCACAGCGCAACACCATATAGCAGGCTGTAATCATGCACGTGCTGATTAATCTGCGGCATCGGAGTGGGATATTCATAGATTGTGGCGTGAAGATAGCCATCTTCATCAGTCAAAGCCGCCAACAGATACAAGCAGCGGCGTGTCAGGGCATGATTGCGATAGGAGTAGGCGTTGGCCAAAGCCTCCAAATAGAGGTCGCCGATCCACAGACGCTGATCGCGCTTCGGTCCATCCTCATATACCGTCTGCATACACTCGGCAAGGGTCTTTAGGCCAACCTCGTTGATGCGCTTAATCATCGGATCGCACTCCTCACTCAGCGTCAATGGCTGACCCGTAGCCGATGTTACAGCACAGAAGCTAAAATCCTCGATCACAAAATCGAAATAAGATTGCGCCAAGACCTCGATCTTAACATATCGGCAAGCCAAGCGGCGAGAGAGCTTCACCTCCTCGGGCAAACGCATCACAGTCACAATCTCATCCTGCAACCAAGCTCGGCTCAAGCCGCCTTTATAAGGATCAAACGGCGTCATCAACTCAGCAGGCAATTCAGCAAAGGTCAGTTTCAGACGTACAGGCGCATCGGCAGGCATACCCGTATGATTCACCTTAAAACTCACATATCCTGTATAGTGATCGCCCAAATCGAGAATAATCGGCGCATGACCCTTGAGTGATGTGCTATAAAAACTCTCTATCGGCTGAGCCGACTCCTTCATGCGCCAACCTTGAAACGCCGCATCGTCAGCCACCGCCTCGACTATTGCTTTGGGGCGAACGATCGTCTGCTTCAACTCTGGCATATCGCGCTCGGCCTTTGCAAGCCACTCCACACGTTTATCCGCCCAGCGAATCTTCTCCACAGGCTCCAACGAGAGCTTAGGCATAGCCATCTGAGCCACAGCCATAACCGTAGCCATATTGATTGCGACAAGCGACAAAAGTAATCTGAAAATCCTATTCATCGGCTAAAAATTATTTATCCGCAACTTGTTATTTGGGGACAACCGCCCCGCGTTTACTCTTGATTTTAAATATCGCACGCTCTAAATAGTTCTGAATATCGGCACGCAACTTATTGTATAGCGGACACGAAGTGTAGTTCTCATTATCGAGCAACACATCCTTAATCGAACGCAACTGATTCATATAATTACTCATCTCATTCTTGAGTGAGATACCCTCCTTATCCGATGCCTGAATCTTTGCCACCGACATTGTACGCAACTTGTCGCACACGCTGTTCAACATCACCATCACCACATTATCCATCAACGTATGACCATGCATAAAGAGATATGTATTCTCAGGCTCCACGCCCTTGAGCCTCAACTTCTCGGCAAAATCTCCCATCCGAGCAGCCATTTCGGGATGACGTTCCTCTAAGCGTTGTAGTTTGCGCCCCACCTGACGCCCAAGCCACGCCAAAGTATCAGCACCATTATTCTCCACCTCCAAATAACCTAATCGCACAGCATTCTTGAACTCTATGAGCGGCAGAACCGACTCGCTGGCAATCTGCGCAGAATAGGCATACCACAAAAACAACGGATAGACCGTACGCGAATACTCGGCCATAAACTCCACAAAATCGAATATCTTACTATCGTTCTTGGTCGCCTTCACACACACGTTGTGCAACGAAGGGGCATAGCAGAGATAGTTTTCGGTGGCGTAAGTATAGGTATGGAACATAAACTCGGCATTGCAGATCTCCGAAGCCTGCTCGGTCTGATCGCCAAATAGATAATCGAAATCGGAATCGACACACAACAACATACGATCGTTTGATCGGGGGATCATCGACATCAAGACCTTTTTACCTTTGGGCAGATCCTTACGGTTGGGCACCGAGATCTCGAAACGCAGATACGGATTATCGAAGTGGTCGAAAATAGCACGCCAGAAGGCCACATCTTCGTAACCCTCGACATAAACCTGCACCAACTCGCGTCCATCGTCAATCTTCAGAGGAGCAACATAATGCTCTGGCAGACGACCACGATTGGTCTCATGTATCCTTTTTTCCGCTTTTGATAGTTTCATAATTTGTTGTAAATATACGAAAATAGTATATTTGCACCAAACATTGATCGAGGTTTTCTAAGGCTCTGAGACTATTTTGGAGAATTATTACCCCATGCAGACCCGTAACGAAAACCTTTTCGACTAAAAAAACTGATTGATATGGCCGATTGGAAAGAGCGCTTAGGGATGGTATATTCGACAAATCCCGATTTTGAGTACACCACCGATCAAACGGAGGAGCCCGACACACTCCCTGTCGAACAACAAAATCTACGTGTTTGGTTGGATCGCAAGCAGCGTGGCGGCAAAGTTGTAACCTTGATTAAAGGTTTTATCGGCTCGCAAGACGATCTTGCCGAGCTTGGTCGTATGCTCAAGAGCAAATGTGGAGTGGGAGGCTCGGCCAAAGATGGCGAGATCATCATTCAGGGCGACCACCGCGACCGAGTTGTTGAATTGCTGAGCAAGGCAGGATACAAATGTAAAAAGGCTGGAGGATAGAGGCTAATTATGCAGTTGCGCGGTAAGATATTGTCACTTCTTATGACGTTCATGGCTTTGATGAGCGTCACTTCATTGTATGCCCAATATTATAGTTGGGGTGCCGATCCCGCACGCTTTCGCTGGATGATAGCCAAAGGCGACCGCTCGACTGTAATCTACCCCGAACACGCTTCGCAGATCGGTCTTACGACACACTACTTCGCCGAGCGCATGAAGCCCTATGTTTCGTATGGACTTCAGCTTCCACCACTCGACCTGCCGTTCGTGGTACACCCCGAAAATATGCAATCTAACGGACTTGTGATGTGGCTTCCGAAGCGCATCGAGTTCATCTACTCAAACTCGATCGACAGCTACTCCATGCCGTGGCTCAAGCAACTCGAGGCAC
>CAYTGT010000139.1:0-5103 GCA_964437405.1 uncultured Alistipes sp. | reverse complement strand
AGGTGCTGGTGCATTTGGTTGGTATGACGACTGGTATATTTTGAACTTGTAGTCATTATTTGACCTATATTCAAGAGCTTGTCCTTCGGGGCAAGCTCTTTTTTGTGCAATTGATAATTTTGCATTCGTGATCTATTTCATAATTCGTTATGCCACATCATGAGTTTTACGAGTGATGATTGGCTGCGGCACTTAGAATAAGATTGTCATGCCACAGAGTGCTATAAGCCTGATGATTGGCATCTCTACGATAAAGATTATTAGGCATACAAAAAAGCCGTAATTCCAACATGGGAATTACGGCTTTACCATATACTTTCCGAATCCTATCCGATTAAAAATTCAAATAGATTTGGATTGTCGTTTAGATACTCATACTCGATTGAGTTTTCTGCCATACGTTCGGTCAAATCCTGAAAATCATCGGGATTCTGCAACTCGATACCGATCAGCACAGGCCCCTTTTCACGGTTGGTCTTCTTCTTATACTCGAAGTATGTGATATCATCGTGTGGACCCAAAACATTGGTTACAAAGTTCTGTAAAGCGCCCGCACGCTGAGGAAACTTCACCACAAAATAGTGCTTCAAACCCTCATACAAGAGTGATCGCTCCTTGATATCCTCCATGCGGACAATATCGTTGTTGCTACCGCTGACCACGCAGACCACATTTTTCCCTGCAATCTGCTCCTTGTAGTAGTCAAGTGCGCTGATGCTGAGTGCGCCCGCAGGCTCAACAACTATTGCATCGAAGTTGTAGAGATTAAGAATCGTTGTACAGACCTTTCCTTCGGGGATCACCACTATATCATCCAACACCTCGCGGCAGATCTCAAAAGTCTTATCTCCTGCACGCTGTACCGCAGCACCATCGACAAACTTGTCGATGCTCTCAAGCGAGGTGACCTCGCCACGCTCCATTGCTAATTTCATGCAGGCCGCTCCCGCAGGCTCCACACCGATAATCTTTGTCGTAGGCGACATCTGCTTGTAGACCGCTCCGATACCCGAAGCCAAACCTCCACCACCTATCGGCACAAATATGTAGTCGATTGCGACAGGGCTCTGTTGCAAGATCTCCAATCCGACCGTACCCTGACCTTCGATCACCTTCTCATCGTTGAATGGTGGGATAAATGTCTTTCCCTTCTCTTGGCACGCCTTCTCGGCTGCAGCATTAGCCTGATCGAAAGTGTCGCCCTCAAGCACCACCTCGATCTGCTCGCCACCGAACATTCTAACCTGATTAATCTTCTGCTTAGGCGTTGTGACAGGCATATAGATAGTACCCTTGATACCCAATTTGTTGCAAGACAACGCCACACCCTGCGCATGGTTACCAGCGCTGGCGCAGACTATGCCTCGCTCCATCTGCTCTTGGCTGAGCGAACGGATTTTGTTGTATGCACCTCGGATTTTATACGAACGCACCATCTGCAAATCCTCGCGCTTGAGCATCACCTCTGCACCATATTTCTGCGAGAGATTACGGTTCGGGATCAGTGGGGTAGGGGTCAATATCTCGCGCAATGTGTGCTCTGCCGTCATCACATCGTTCAACGCTGGAAAATATCCTTCTCTTTGGCTCATAATCCAACTTAATTTTAGATATTTGCAGCGATAAAATCTCCTACCTCAGATGTTGTGCTTGGCTTAACACCCTCTGGCGCAATATCTTCGGTTACGACATTTTGCTCAATCGAACGAATCACCGCACGGCGAATCATCGCGCCTGCCTCCATGTCTGAGAATGCGTACTCAAACATCATTGCAGCCGAGAGAATCGTTGCAATCGGGTTGGCGATGTTCTTACCCGCCGCCTGAGGATATGATCCATGTATCGGCTCAAAAAGCGATGTATGTGTGCCGATTGAAGCCGAAGGCAACAATCCCAATGAGCCTGTGATTACACTTGCCTCATCGGTCAAGATGTCGCCAAACATATTTTCCGTTACAATCACATCGAAATGACGTGGTTGCTGGATAATCTTCATTGCAGCGTTGTCGACAAACATATACTCTACCTCCACATCAGGCCAATCCTTTGCCATCTCCTGCGCCGTTTCGCGCCACAGACGTGATGTTGCCAATACATTAGCCTTATCCACCACTGTGAGTTTTCCTCGGCGTTTTGAAGCGTACTCAAAACCTAATTGGCAGATACGGCGGATCTCCTCTTTAGTGTAAACACAGGTGTCGTAAGCTGTCTGACCATCCTCCGAGCGGCCTTGTGGACGTCCGAAGTAGAGGCCTCCTGTCAACTCTCTGACGCACATGAAATCTGCTCCCTCCACCAAATCATAGCGAAGTGGCGAACGGTGCAGCAGAGCATCAATTGTAGATACAGGACGCAGATTGGCATACAATCCGAGTTCCTTGCGCATCTTCAACAGACCCTGCTCAGGGCGCACCTTTGAGTTAGGCATATTGTCATACTTAGGGTCGCCAATAGCGCCGAATAATACTGCGTCCGACTCCATACACACCTTATGTGTTGCCTCTGGATAAGGCTCTCCAACAGCGTCAATTGCTGCTGCACCCACCTTAGCCTCAGTGTAACTTACGTTGTATCCCAACTTGGCAGCTACTGCATCTACCGCCTTGACCGCCTGAGCGACAATCTCAGGGCCTATGCCATCGCCAGGCAGAACTGCTACTTTAATATTTTTCATCTTATCTCTTGTTTTCAAACATTTCGACCTCCTGACGTATGCTGACAAGGTAATCCACATCGTCATAGCCATTTTTCAAGCACTCCTTTTTGTATGGGCTGATCTCAAATGATTCTTTGTCTGAGGTTCCGACAATCTCGATTGTTTGTGCCTCAAGATCAATTTTTAATTCAGCCTTAGGATTCTGCTCCACTGCTGCGAAGATCTTTGCGAGCATCTCTTCGCTCACCGTCACTGGCAATACCCCATTGTTCAGTGCGTTGTTACGGAAGATGTCAGCAAAGAAGCTCGATACAACCGCTCTGAACCCAGCTCCTGCAATAGCCCAAGCTGCATGCTCGCGGCTCGATCCGCAGCCGAAGTTCTTTCCCGCAACAAGGATCTCACCACTATAAATCGGAGAGTTCATCACAAACTCCTCTCTGAGGTTTCCCTCCTTGTCGTAGCGCCAATCGCGGAAGAGGTTTGCGCCAAATCCTTCACGTGTTGTAGCCTTCAGGAAGCGAGCAGGGATGATCTGATCGGTATCAATATTCTCGATGTTGATCGGTACTACGCTCGACAAAAGTGTTGTAAATTTACGTCTCATAATCTTTTACTTTAGCTCACGTGGATCGGTTATAACTCCTGTAATAGCAGCTGCAGCCGCTACAAGCGGACCTGCCAACAATGTACGCGACTCTGGGCCCTGACGACCTTCGAAGTTGCGGTTTGATGTCGCTACGCAATACTTGCCTGCTGGGATCTTATCCTCGTTCATGGCAAGACATGCCGAGCATCCTGGCTCGCGAAGCTCAAAACCAGCCTCCTCCAAAATATCTCGGAGACCCTCTTCTATTGCCAAACGCTCCACCTCTTTACTTCCTGGAACGATCCAAGCCGTCACTCCCTCAGCTTTTTTATGACCTTTGACAAAATTAGCAAATGCTCTCAGATCCTCTATACGACCATTTGTACAACTGCCGACAAAGACATAATCTATCTTCTTGCCGATCATCTGCTCACCTTCGGCGAATCCCATATACTCCAAAGCCTTGCTGAAAGAAGCCTTTGAGCCTTGATCCATACCTTCTGAAGATGGAATCTTCTCTGTAATGGCGATACCCATACCAGGGTTTGTGCCGTATGTGATCATTGGCTCGATATCCTCAGCCGAGAATGTGACCTCTTTATCAAACACCGCATCTGGTTCTGAATAGAGCTTGCTCCAGCGCTCGACAGCCGCATCCCAATCCTCGCCTTGAGGTGCAAATTCACGCCCCTTGAGGTAGTCGAATGTTGTCTGATCTGGAGCGATCATACCTCCACGTGCTCCCATCTCGATACTCATGTTACAGATAGTCATGCGAGCCTCCATCGAGAGCGAACGAATCGCCTCGCCTGCGAACTCCACAAAATAACCTGTACCACCGCCTGTTCCCAGCTTAGAGATGATGTAGAGTATGATATCTTTCGAGCATACGCCCTCTTTAAGCTTACCCTCGATATTGATTCTCATGCTCTTTGGCTTACTCTGCAAGATACACTGCGAAGCCAACGCCATCTCCACCTCGCTGGTGCCGATTCCGAAGGCTACACAGCCCAACGCTCCGTGAGTCGAAGTGTGGCTGTCGCCGCAGACTATTGTCATACCAGGTTGTGTCAGACCAGTCTGAGGGCCGATTACATGGATGATACCGTTTCTTGGTGAACCGATTGGGAAAATCGTGATTCCGCTTTGCTGGCAGTTACTCTCCAATGTAGCCACCTGTGCTGCCGACTCTGGGTCGCTGATTGGCAAATGCTGATTCTTTGTCGGGATATTATGGTCGGGACTTGCCGTAACCTGCTCTGGACGAAAGACCTTGATTCCACGATTGCGCAAACCTGCAAATGCTTGAGGGCTTGTCACTTCGTGGATATATTGTCGGTCGATGTAGAGCACACACGATCCGCCATCAATAGTCTTGACGGTGTGCGCATCCCATATCTTGTCGAATAGCGTATTCATTTTTAGTCTTATGATATTTTAGATATCGCATCAATAAATGACTCTACCGATGCTGTCACAATATCTGTGTTGGCGCCGAAGCCATGATACATCTTGCCCTTGTGTGAGATCTGCATGTGTACTTTACCCAAATCATCACTACCGCGAGTGATAGCCTGAATTAAGAACTCCTCGATGTGTACTCGGCGCTTGGTGATGTTCTTCACAGCGTTGATTGCTGCATCGACAGGACCGTTACCACAAGCCGTCTCGGTGAATGTGTCGCCATCGAAACTGATCTGCACCGTAGCAGTTGGGATTGTCGACTTACCGCAGACGATCTGCAAACCTGTGAGCTGTATGCTCATACGGCGGCGTGATGATGAAGTCCCGATCAATACCTCCAGGTCGCGTGTTGTGACCATCTTCTTCTTGTCGGCCAACTCCAAGAAACGCTCAT
>CAYTGT010000138.1:0-5111 GCA_964437405.1 uncultured Alistipes sp. | reverse complement strand
GGGCTCTTACCCCACCTTTTCACCCTTACCGCAGCGTTATAAAGGTACGAGCAAGGATTTCTCCCCAGCCCCTACCCCGCTACGGCGGTTATTTTCTGTTACGCTACTACACCCTCACGGACATCGAGCCGTTAACTCGTGCGGCGCTCTATGTTGCTCGGACTTTCCTCTTGCCGCCTTGCGGCGACCAGCGATAGAGCGTACTTGCTTTATTTAAGAGGGTGGCCGACATCTATTGAGGCACCCCCTCTATACTTCTCGTTAAAAGTTACATAACAAGAGCTATTTTCCGAAAGAGCCTTATTATGCTGCTTCCTACTTCACTACACGCTTTATATCCTTGATACGCAGCTGTGTGCTGACCGTACCTCGGTAGTGGTTCTCCACAATCTGATAGCAGACATCTATCGGACGACCACCCTTGACCCACTCATAGTGTGTCGGCTGTTGGAAGGCGATAGTCTGGATCGTAGTGTGAGGCTTTTGACGCTGCACAAGATCCATACGCAGATGTTCAGCCTCGGCACCAACCAACTTAGGCTCACCATGCGAACTTGCTCCGAATGTTACAAAAACAGGAGCGGTATTGCCTGGGCCAAAAGGCTGGAAGCTATTGAGCTGGCGATGGAAGTGCGGCGTGATATCCGAGAACAGCAACTCGCTGTCGATATCGACCTGTGGCACCAAAATCTGCGGATCAATATGCTCCTCAACATAGTCGTTAAAGCGCTTGGTAAAGGCCTCAACATTCTCTGGACGCATCGTAAGTCCTGCGGCATAGATATGACCACCGAAATTCTCAAGCAGATCGGAGCACGACTCCACCGCTTGGTAGAGGTCGAAGCCTGGAACCGAACGTGCAGAACCTGTCACAAAGCCGTTACTCATCGTCAACACCACCGTAGGGCGATAGTAGGTCTCGATCAGGCGCGAAGCCACGATTCCGACAATACCTTTCATCCACTTAGGGTTGTAGATCACAGTACTTTTGCGATTCTTCAACTCAGGGTTCGACTCGATGTAGTCATAAGCCTCCTGCGTCACGCTACGATCAATGTTCTTACGATCCTGATTGTAGGCATCTATCACATCACAGAACTCACGCGCCTGCTTCTCGTTACCCTCAACCAGAAGCTCCACAGCGGCAAAGCCACCACTCGGCGCAGTATTCTCATCATTCTCGTCCATACGCATACGCCCTGCGGCATTGATGCGTGGACCGATCTTAAACACAATGTCATCGATAGTGATACTCTGGCGATCCAGACCACAAATTTTGATTATCGACAACAAGCCCGATGATGGCTCACGGTTCAGACGCTCCAGACCATAGTAGGCCAAGATACGGTTCTCACCCGTCAGCGGAACAATATCGGACGCAATACTTACTACAAGCAGATCCAACAGATGCTCAATATCCTTGAATGGGATACCATGCTTCTGAGCATAGGCCTGCACGAGTTTAAATCCTACGCCACAACCCGACAACTCATTGAATGGATAGTTGCAGTCGTTGCGTTTAGGATCGAGGACCGCTACAGCTGATGGAATCTCATCAGCTGGGAGATGGTGATCGCAGATGATGAAATCTACACCCTTCTCCTTCGCATAAACTACCTTCTCTACGGCTTTAATACCACAATCGAGAGCTATGGCCAGCGTCACACCCTTACGTGCCGCAAAGTCGATGCCCTTGATCGAAATGCCGTAACCGTCATTATAACGGTCAGGTATGTAGAAAACAAGGTTCTTATGACCTATCTGCTTCAAAAATTTATAAACCAAAGCTACCGCTGTCGTACCGTCAACATCGTAATCGCCATAGACCATGATCATCTCCTGATTGGCCACAGCACGCTCGATACGCTCCACCGCCTTCGCCATATCTGTCATCAGAAATGGGTCATGCAGGTCAGAGAGCTGAGGATTAAAAAATTTATTAGCCTTTTCTACTGTGTCTATGCCTCTCTGCACAAGTAGGTTCGTGAGCACAGGAGACATTCGTAGGTGAGCTGCCAAACGCTCCACCACATCTGCCTCTCCGCGATCTCTCACAACCCATCGCTTCTCTATAGGCATAACTTACAATTTTATTATTTATATATTTCAATTTTTAATTTCTCACTTAAATGTTTTACAACTTGAGCCTTCACCAGCTCAATATCCACTGCGTGCCCCACCTCGCGTTCAAGGCTGGTGACACCACGATCCACAAATCCGCAAGGATTGATGTGGGAAAAATACCTCAAATCGGTATTGACATTCAGGGCAAAGCCGTGCATCGTCACATAACGGCTCGCTCTGACACCAATGGCACATATCTTACGCGCACGGTTGCTCTCAGGCTCAATCCACACGCCCGAAGCACCTGCAATACGGCCTGCCTCAATACCCCACTCTCGACATACGCCGATAATACTTTCTTCCAAAGTATCGACATACTCCCTCAGACCTATACCGATCTGCTCTAAATCCAGAATCGGGTAACCTACAATCTGGCCTGGCCCATGATAGGTAATATCGCCACCACGATCTATGTGAAAGAACTCCGCTCCAATCGAGCGCAGATACTCTTCGCTGACAAGCATATTTTGCTGCTTGCCACTCTTACCGAGAGTATAGACAGGATCGTGCTCAACTATGAGTAATTTACCCATATCAGCCTCTGACGCCATTGCGCCACTCTTGCCTGAGAGCATACGCTCAAACTCGGAGAGCTGCAACGTCCAGCACTCAGAGTAGTCCATACGACCCAAATCTCTATAGAGTACCCTCTTCATAACGCCTTAACACAACCACCACAAGGTCTTTTTCACCGCACTACACCTACGCTCCAAGCGCACCATAGCAACGACACCGACCCTATGTGGCCTACTTTCTCAGACGCTGAACGCTCTCGAGTGCTGCATCAGCCAAATATGACGAACGCACCATAGGCGCACTTGCACAATAGCTGAAGCCCATCTCCAAAGCCTTCTCTCGGTACCAATCAAACTTTTCTGGAGTGATATACGCCGCAACGGGATAGTGCTCCAGTGAAGGTCGAAGGTACTGACCAAGCGTCACAATCTCGACACCCGCTCTGCGCAGGTCTTCGAGAGTTTGCAATACTTCATCATCGCTCTCGCCAAGTCCGACCATCAGTCCACTCTTCGAGACTGCACCACTTTGGGAGATTAACTCCAAAGTCTTGATGCTCGTACGATACTTCGCACGTGAACGCACCATTGGGGTCAGTCGCTCGACGGTTTCGATGTTATGCCCAATAATATCAGGCTTGGATGCAGCCACTATTTCTATCAAATCGGCTCTGGCATCCAAATCGGGAATAAGGAGCTCAATTGTTGCGCCGCGATTCTCTTGACGAATGGCCTCGACACACTGCGCCCAATGGTTGGCGCCGCCGTCTGGCAGGTCATCACGTGTGACAGAAGTCACGACAACGTGTCGAAGTCCCATCAGCCTTACGCTCTCGGCCAACTTCTCAGGCTCGGAGCTATCGGGAGCAAGGGGGTGGCCCGTTTTGGTAGCACAAAACTTACAACCACGTGTACATATCTCACCCAGAATCATGAATGTAGCGGTTCTACGCCGCCAACACTCCGCCTTATTAGGGCAAAGACCACTACTACAAATCGTATGTAACGAATGTCGCTTGACAATACGTTCCACCTCTGCGGATTCTTCGTTACTCTGCAGTCGGATCTTCAACCATTCGGGTTTGCTTAGTACATTTACCTTGTCATAAAACTTCGGCATTTTAAGTTCATTATTTTCCAATTGATGCAAAGATACTAAAAAAAAACAAAAACACCACTACTTTTTACAAAAAAGTGAAGCTACAACCAAAATATTTTATTACATTTGTTCTGTAGTAGGCCATGCGGCCATTTTAAACAGATACTAAACCATGAAAGAGAGCTTAAAATTTTATAAAGACTTTCCCAAAGAGGGCATTGTTTTTGTTGATATCATTCCATTTTTGCAGGATAAGAAGGTCTATGCCGAGATTATCGAAAAGTTGGGCGAGGTGGTCACCGCGCCCAACATCGTAGCACCCGAAGCGCGAGGTTTTCTCTTCACAGCTCCGTTGCTGATCACAAAGCCCGAAGTTGAGAACATCATCCCAATCCGCAAGAGCGGAAAATTACCTTTCAACGAGGGTGATTTGAAGGATATTGCAATCGAGAAAGAGTACGGTTTCGACCATCTATTCTACCGCTTAAGCGACATCGCAGCAGGCAAGGCCGAAGGTGACGAATTTCACATCTCGATCATTGACGATGTATTGGCAACGGGAGGTACCGCATTGGGCATTGCCGAGTCGATGATGGCGCAGAAGGTCGTAAAGGATGGCAAGGAGTATAAGGTGGTCGTTGACGAGTTTATTTTCCTCGTGGAGTTAGACTCCTTAAAAGGTGCCGAGCGATTGGAAAAGATCGCACCTGTGAAATCACTGATTCATTTGTAATAAGCCTTAGATTGAGCTATGAGAGGGACTTTATCAACGAAGTTCCTCTTATTTTTTGCATTTATTTAACCGCAATCGAGGAAATTTAGGCTTAATAGTCAAAAAAATGTGTATATTTGCACGATATACACCTTAATATTTAGGATTTTGGTCTTAAAGAGGCGGCAAAAGCCGACACCAAAGCACTATTACTGAGCGTAAAACAAGAGAATAAAATATACATACAATTATGAAGTTTAACGAGTACAAAGGTCTCGATCTGGCAAAGATTGCAGACGAGGTATTGAAGCAGTGGGATGCCGATGATACATTCCACAAGAGTATCTCTACACGTGAAGGTCACCCTACATTCGTATTTTACGAGGGTCCACCTTCAGCTAACGGAATGCCTGGTATCCACCACGTCATGGCCCGCACGATCAAGGATGTGATCTGCCGCTACAAGACACAGCAGGGTTACTTGGTACACCGCAAGGCTGGTTGGGATACACACGGCTTGCCTGTGGAGTTGGGTGTTGAGAAGAAGCTCGGCATCACAAAAGAGGATATCGGCAAGAAGATCACCAACGAGGAGTACAACCCCAACTGCCACGAGGCGGTGATTGAGTTCAACGAAGTGTGGGAGAACTTGACTAAGAAA
>CAYTGT010000137.1:0-5126 GCA_964437405.1 uncultured Alistipes sp. | reverse complement strand
GTTGAGATCAATGTATGTCAGGGTGAGCGTCCTATGGCACGCGACAACAAGTCTATCGGTCGCTTCCACTTGGATGGTATCCCAGCAGCTCCACGTGGTGTGCCACAGATCGAGGTGACATTCGATATCGATGCTAACGGTATCTTGAATGTGTCGGCTAAGGATAAGGGTACAGGTAAGGAGCAGAAGATCCGCATCGAGGCTTCAAGCGGTTTGACTGATGCTGAGATCCAGCGTATGCGCGATGAGGCTAAGGCTAACGAGGAGAAGGATAAGCAGGAAAAGGAGCGTATCGACAAGATCAACGCTGCCGATTCAAATATCTTCGCTACCGAGAAGCAGCTCAAGGAGTATGGCGATAAGATCCCAGCAGATAAGAAGTCAGCTATCGAGGGCGCTTTGGCTAAGTTGAAGGAGGCTCACAAGAATCAGGATGTTGCAGCTATTGACACTGCAATCAATGAGCTTAACGCAGCATGGCAGGCCGCTTCTCAGGATCTCTATGCAGCTCAGCAGGCTCAGCAGCAGGCACAGGGTGGAGCTCAGCAGAACCCTGGTGCAGGTCAGCAGGGTGGCGCACAGCAGCAGCCTGAGGATGTAGAGTTCGAGGAGGTTAAGTAATAGAATCTTAATAAATTATGCAGATTCCCATCGAAAATTTTTCGGTGGGAATTTTTTTTTGTTTTTTTCTGCATTTTTTTTGCATATATGCAAACCGTTTTGTATATTGCAAACGTAACCAATTAATCAATTTGCCTATGAAAAGAATTGCTTTTATTTTGATGGTACTATGTACCTTGAGTTTTATCTCTTGTTCATACGACAAAGATGACGTTAGCTACAATGAGAACGCTAAAAGCGTTAGTATCCCTTCTCCTATTGAGTCTTTTATTGACAAATTTATTGTGATGGAGGATTCTCGCTATGTGATTACTGCAAGTCTGGACGATGCTTTGAGTTTGGGCCTTACGGAGGCTGAATTTATAGAGATTTCCAAAGAAATAGAAAAAGGGAATCAGATGATAGCGGAAATAGTTGATTATTATTCACAATGTGAGGATGTTACATCAATCACGATTATTGATTTGAATAAAGCGCCTAAGCAAAAAGATCTTAAAACCGAAACGAGGGCAGATGCAACCGTAGTAATGCCATCTGGTAATTTGTATACTATCGGCAAGAGCAGGCGTCTAATGTTTTCTGGGCACCAACAGGGATGACTCAGGTATCATTTCTTGGATATTCGTATACAGCTCTATTAGCGGTGATGACATTCACTACAAAATCTTTTGGGGCAGTATTTACAGGAACTCAGGTGGGAAATTATGGTAATTTTACGTTAGTTCCTGTTGGCGCTTCAAATACATATTGTACAGTAATGTTTCAGACAACCGACAGCACAGGGGGTAAATGTTTTTACCAAGGCTCTTTGTGATGTTTTTGTTTAATTATTAAACTATTGCGCGTATGAAAAATCTAATCTTTTTGTTTGTTATGGTTGTGTTTTGCGCATGCGATGCAAACACAAATTCTATGAATGATCAAACTCCAAAATCTTGGAAGGAGACAGTGATGGTAATTCCCGATGATCAAGCTACGCCAGAAGAGTTGAAACTCAAAAATACTGTGCTGAAAGTTATTGAAGATGGGATAGCAGTTAAAAATAATCAATTTGTATTGACTTTGGATAAGAAGCATTTTAAGAATTGTGGTATACCTGAGGTTTATTACGATTTGCTTGAAAAAGAGCTTATAGAAACAAATAGGGCTTTGGAAACGATGACGAAAGAGCAGGATATTGATCTGGAAGGAGCGATGGCTGATTTCAAGGTAAATTTAGCGAAACATCTTCAGCAATTTGAGGGGAAATAAATTTTCGACACATAGTTAACGTAAATATGCGTAAGGTCGCTCACCTGAGGTGGGCGATCTTTTTTGTATATTATCGGAAAATCAGTTATATTTGTTAAACGACTAATGTAAATAATCTAAACTTCAATCTGATATGAGAAAATTTTTACTTTCAGCAATTTCGCTTTTTGTTGTGGCAGCGTTTTCGGGAGAGAGTAGCGTTATGGCACAAAATAAAAAGAGTAATGCTCCTGCCGCACAACGTGAGGTACGTATGACATTACATAACCAGAGTGGTGAGCAACAAGTAATCCCTAAAGAGATTTATGGTCAATTTGCCGAGCATTTGGGGCGTTGTATCTATGGCGGAATCTGGGTCGGCGAAGGTTCTGAGATCCCTAACGAGAAGGGTTACAGAGTCGATGTTTTGGAAGCGTTGAAGGCATTGAAAGTGCCTGTTTTGCGTTGGCCAGGAGGATGCTTTGCTGACGAGTATCATTGGATGGATGGTATTGGCCCATACGACAAGCGCCCAAAGATGGTTAATACCAATTGGGGAGGCACTGTCGAGGATAATAGCTTCGGTACTCATGAGTTTTTGAATTTCTGTGAGTTGTTGGGTTGCGAACCATACGTGAACGGAAATTTGGGTAGCGGTTCGGTTGAGGAGATGGCGAAGTGGGTTGAGTATATGACTTCCGATACCGATAGCCCGATGGCCAACCTGCGTAGAGAGAATGGCCGTGAGAAACCGTGGAAAGTGAAATACTTTGGCGTAGGAAATGAGAATTGGGGATGTGGTGGTAATATGCGTCCTGAGTATTATGCCGACCTCTATCGCCGTTATGCGACTTTCTGTAAAAATTATAGCGGAAATAATCTCTATAAAATTGCCTGCGGTGCCAGCGACTACGATTATAATTGGACTGAGGTGATGATGGATCGTGTTGGCGGTCAGATGCACGGCCTTTCATTACACTATTATAGCGTCATGGATTGGGGACGTAAGGGCTCTGCAACACAATTTGGTGAGGAGGATTGGTACTCTGTAATCGGAAAGTGTGCAGAGGTAGAGAGCGTAATCAAGCGCCATTGCGATATTATGGATCAGTACGACCCACGCCGCCGTATAGAGCTGATTCTGGATGAGTGGGGTACTTGGTGGGATGAGGAGCCTGGAACGGTGCGTGGCCACCTCTATCAGCAGAATACCATGCGTGATGCAATGGTGGCGGCTGTTTCGCTAAACATCTTCCATAAATATACCTATCGTTTGAAGATGGCTAATATCGCTCAGATGATCAATGTGTTGCAGTCGATGATCCTGACACGCGATGACGAGATGGTGCTCACTCCTACATATCACGTCTTCAAGATGTACACGCCTCATCAGGGAGCAACGCTCATCCCGCTGCACTATGAGTCGGAGAGTATCCGCGACCGTAATCGCCGCGAGGTGGAGCTTTTCACGGCAACAGCATCTCGCAAGGATGATGTGGTGACCGTTTCGATGGCTAATGTTGATCTTCATAAGGAGTGCCGCGTGGTAATCGCTTTGGATGATGATAAAAAGTATGAGATTAGTGGTGAGATTCTAAGCGCAGGAGCGATGAATGACTATAATAGTTTCGAGAAACCGGATCAGGTAAAGACCCTGCCGTTTAATGGGGCGAAAGCTCAAAAGGGTCGAATTGAAGTGGTTTTGCCTGCAAAATCTGTCGTCACATTGACTCTGAAGTAGTAGAATACCTAAAATATTTAAGTAATTGTCTGAAAATCGGCCGAGAGGTTTAGATTTTCAGACTTTTTTTCTTATCTTTGCCGAATATTATGCGAGCCGTGTTTTAGGCTTAAGGATATAAAACAATAAATAATTAAATACAAACAAAAAAAATTTTTAGAAAATGCAAAGTAAAGGCGCAGTTAAATTATTCGCAATCCTGTTGGTGATTGCGTGTATTTATCAGCTTTCGTTCTCGTTCGTTACACGAAACGTAGAGAAAGCAGCTGCAGAGTATGCTGCGGCGTATGATGAATCAGAGCAGGCTGCCAAGGAGGCTTATTATCTGGATTCAGTTCAGAATGAGCCTGTGTTCAACCTCTTGGGCTTGAAGAAGTTTACTTACAAGGAGTGTAAGGAGAAGGAGGTTAACCTTGGTCTTGACCTGAAGGGTGGTATGAACGTAATGCTTGAGATCGAGGTTCAGGACTTGGTTAAGTCTTTGGCAGGCGAGAGTCAGGAGGATCCTGCTTTCGTAGAGGCTATGGCTCAGGCAAATCAGGCTTTGAAGGCTGGAACAAACGACTACATCGGTGAGTTTGCTAAGGCTTATGAGAAGACTTCTAACGGTGGCTCTTTGGCAGCTATCTTCGTTAGTCCTGATCGTAAGGATATCACTCCTAATAGCACAAACGAGGAGGTAATCAAGGTTCTTCGCAACGAGACAGACGCTGCTATCGCTGCATCGTTTAACATCTTGCGTAGCCGTATCGACCACTTTGGTGTAACACAGCCAAACATCCAGCGCTTGCCAAACTCAAACCGTATCATGGTTGAGTTGCCAGGTGTTAAGGAGCCTGAGCGTGTTCGTAAGCTTTTGCAGGGTTCTGCATCGTTGGAGTTCTGGGTATCATACGATGCACAGGAGGTATTGCCTATCCTGGCTGAGGCTGATCAGCTTTTGAAGGGTACTCAGCCTACAGAGGCTACTGCTGAGACAGCAGAGCAGGGCGAGGGTGAGCAGAAGGCTGAGGGCTTGGCAGCAGAGGTTGCTGAGTCAGCTGAGGCTGATGCCGAGGCAGAGCAGAGTGTATCACGTTTCTCACGTGAGGAGAATCCACTCTTCGCACTCCTCGATCCTTCATACGCAGGCGGTTGTATCGTAGGTGCTGCGACATCTGCTGATCGCGTAGTGATCAATGAGTATTTGGCTCGTCCAGAGATCCAGAATCTTTTGCCAGCTGACTTGGAGCTCAAGTGGGGTGTAAAGGGTGAGGATTATGCTGGTGGCCGTTTCTTGCTCTATGCACTTCGCTCAATCGATGGTAAGCCTTCTATGGATGGTGCTGCTGTTTCTACTGCACAGGAGAACTACTCTCAGAAGGGCTCTACTGCAGAGGTTAACCTTACAATGACTTCAGACGGTGCTTCAGCTTGGGCACAGCTTACAGGTCAGAACGTAGGTAAGCCAATCGCTATCGTATTGGATGGTTATGTTTATTCAGCTCCAAACGTATCGAATAAAATCGAGGGCGGTAACTCAGTTATCACAGGT
>CAYTGT010000136.1:0-5141 GCA_964437405.1 uncultured Alistipes sp. | reverse complement strand
GCGAGGAACTCCTCGCGGCTGAGGCTTGCCTTGTCGATACCCTCGGCCTTGAGCTTTGCTACAACCTTTGCCTCAGTAGCGATAGAGGCGTGGTCGGTACCTGGAACCCAGCAAGCATTTTTGCCCTGCTGACGTGCGCGGCGCATCAAAACATCCTGCAACGTGTTGTTGAGCATGTGACCCATGTGCAACATACCTGTTACGTTTGGTGGTGGGATAACTATTGTGTAAGGCTCGCGAGCGTCAGGCTCTGAGTGGAAAAGTTTGTTCTCGATCCAATACTCATACCACTTGGATTCAATCTCTTGTGGTGTGTACTTGTCTGCTACCATAGATTCTATATTTTTAATTCGTATATTCGGATTTTTTGCTTTGCCCTGTTGCAGAACAAAGTTGAGCGCAAATATACAAATAAAAAATCGAAAAATCGGCTAAATCAGACCTTATTATAATAGGGCGAGGGTGGTTTTTTCGTAGCGGAGCTGTTTTGCAGGGTTTATGGCTTCGGTGGAGTGACGTGCTTAATTAGCCTTGTTACGCTTTTTAGCTAAATAACTTTCTCACCCATAAAACCCCCGTTACGTGTGCAAAGGGAAATATGTAAGTATACAATTCTGTTTGATTTTGGCATATATCGTTGCAAAAGTGAATAAAAAACCGTACATTTGTTTTATTTGTGTTAATAAAACAATGATTATATGAAGTTTAAGTTTTTGATATTGGCACTTTTGGCTTTTGCAGTGGTTTCGTGCGACAGCTTCCCCGAAGGCGTGGGACGTAAGTTGCAGGAACAGCCTACGATATTTCCTGATTATGTGGGGGTTACAGTGCCTTGTAATATAGCGCCGCTCAACTTTATGGTGCAGGGCGTAGATTATGTGAAGGCTGATATTGCGGTCGATGGTCAGACAAAATTGATTGTCAAGGGTCGCCGAGGTTTGGTCGATATCCCGCTTGAGCAGTGGCAGGAGTTACTGTCAGAATCGGCTGGAAAAAGTCTAAGTGTGACAGTTTCTGTCTGGAATGACGATAACCCACAAGGTGTTGAGTATAAACCTTTTGAGATTAATGTGTCGAAAGATGAAATTGATAGCTGGATTGCCTACCGTCTGATCGAACCGAGTTATGAGGGTTGGCGACAGATGGGAATCTATCAGCGAGAGTTGTCGACCTTTTCGGAGAAGGTTTTGGTGGATAATTCGGTAAATGATATAGGTTGTGTTAATTGCCACTCTTTCAGCAACTATTCACCAGATGAGATGATGTTTCATGCACGAGGTCAGGGTGGTGGAACAGTTTTTTATAAAGATGGTCAAATCTCGAAGGTTAGCTTCCCGACAATTGGCCCTAAAAGACAGGGCGTATATCCGATGTGGAATCCTCTTGGGCGGTTTGTGGCCTATTCGACAAACGATACAGTGCAGACCTTCTTTGCTAAGGGAGAGCAGAAGATTGAGGTCTATGATAAGCAGTCGGATTTGATGATTTACGACACTGAAAAAGGTGAAATGTTGGTCGATGAGCGATTTATGAACGATAGCCGTTGGGAGACCTTCCCCGCATGGTCACCCGATGGAGAGTATCTCTATTTTTGCTCGGCTAAGCCTGTGCAGATGATCGAGGAGCGAAAAGATTTAAAATATGATATTCTGCGAGTGAAGTTTGATCGAGAAAAACGCACTTTAGCCGAGCAGGTAGATACGGTTTATCACTCTTCTACCGATATGCGTAGTGCCTCTTTCCCACGTATTTCGCCCGATGGACGTTATCTTTTGTATGCCTCTTCGGATTGCGCCACATTCCCCGTTTGGCATCATGCTTCAGATATGGCGATGGTTGATCTGCAGAGTGGTGAAAGAGTGGATGTTACGGCGTTGAACTCTGATAAGGCTGAGAGTTGTCATGCGTGGTCATCAAATGGTCGTTGGGTTGTTGTGGGCTCTCGCAGACTCGATGCACGTTTTACACGTCTCTATTTTGCCCATGTGTCGGCAGATGGTAAGTGTAGTAAACCGTTTTTGTTGCCTCAGCAAAACCCACAACACAACTCGTGGCGTTTGAAGTCGTATAATGTACCAGAGTTTGTTCGTGGTGAGGTTACTTTGCCGATGGATAAGGTGAAGGAGTTGTTTAAGTAAACGAGGTTAAGTGTATGAAAAAGATAATTTTACAACATTCATTGTTGCTGCTGCCTGTGGCTTTTCTCTTTTGGCTAGTAGTATATCCCAATACGTTGAGGTGGATGGAGGGTATGAGTTTCTTCTCTACTATGCCTGATTTCACTCAGTTGCAGGTGCGTTATGCGGCTGATTATCCCGACTATGTGGGTGCATTTTTGTTGCAGTTCTACCGATGGCCTGTGGTGGGTGCACTGATTCAGACTCTGATTGTATGGATCGTGATGCTTTCGGTGGATGTCGTGTTGTACCGTCTTGTGCGCCGTCAGCGATTGATGTGGCTCACGTTTGTCGTGGTGGGCGGAGTGCTGGCCTTGCAAGTGAAAGATTATGCGTTGGGTAAGATGCTGATGTTTGCTCTTTGCTCTCTTTTGTTGGCTTTGTCGGTGCTGTTGTTTACGCCGAAGAGGGGGTGGATGCAAGAAAAGAATCCTGGCAACTTCGTGAAGTTTCTACTACCTTTGGGGTTAATGGTTGTCGGATGCGTAATTTCGATATCGGACAAAGAGAATATAGTTCGTGAGCGAATCTATCGCATGGAGTATCTTGCCGAGCAGGAGAAATGGGATAAGATATTAGAGGTCGTGACACCCGAAGTTTCTGCCTCAGATCCTGTTCGCAGACGTTATGCTCTGTTGGCGCTGCTTGAAAAAGGACAGTTGCCTAATAAAATGTTTGCTTATGGGATTACCTCGCCTGATGACTTCTATTTTCCTCATAGTGTGGATGGTATAGGTCTTAGCTTCAATGGATTCTTTAATAAAGCATTGAATGCAGGAAACGAGACAGTGCATAGCTATTTTCAGCTCAATTCCATCTGTCGTTTTGGCTATTCGGCCAGAGCTTTGAGGGGAATTGTTGATGCGTTGTTGCGTCAGGGTGATGATGTGTTGGCAGAGAAGTATATCCGTGTTTTGCTTAGTTCGACAACTCATAAAAAGTGGGTGAAGTCGCGTATTAAGCAGTTGATGGAGTTACGATATGAGCCTAAGGTGGAGGCGACTCCAGAATCGGATATTTGGAGTGTGTGGCATGGTGAGAATCCTGTTATTGTTGAGTGTGCAGGTTTGTTAGAGGCCGAGCCTAATAACCGCAAGGTGGCCGATGTGTTGTGTTGCGCACTGCTTAGCGCACGTCAGTTGGAGAAGTTTATGCAGATCTTTAGTTATGCAGCTCCGCAGGTGTATAAGGGACTTAGGAGCCTGCCGATACATTACGAAGAGGCGATTTTGCTTTTATCACGTCAAGATCCGTCACTTGTGCAACACTATCCGATTAGTTCGTTTAAGTTGAATGAGTTTAAGCGTTTTGCGCAGATGATGGATAGTGGTAATAGCGCACAGGCAAAGGAGGCGTTTAAGGGTACTCTGTGGGCTTATCAGTATATCAAATAATTTGGATTGTCTGCGCATAAATCCATTAGATAAATGACTTAAATAATAGAGCCGTCCAAATAACATTTTGGACGGCTCTGTTATTGTTTTTAAGACTAAATTCTACAAGAATATCAACTGTACGATGATATAGATTGGTAATAGTACGATGAGTGAGAATTTGGTCATATAACCGAAGAAGCTTGGCATCTTGATGCCGCTCTGCTCAGCGATAGCCTTGACCATAAAGTTTGGACCGTTGCCGATATAGGTCATCGCACCGAAGAATACTGATCCGAGCGCGATAGCTCGCAAAATAATCTCTGAAACACCAGCTACAAGTGGAGTTCCTTCGGCGTTTGGCAATCCCAAAGCTACGGTGTGGAATGCTACCGCAGTAGGTGAGTTGTCGAGGAATGCCGAGAGGGTACCAGCCGAGTAGTAGAACTGCCAAGGAGTGTCGATGCCGAGTGATGCGGCATTAGCGTTGAGGTAGATCAATGCAGGAGTCATCGTAGCGAAGATTCCGATAAAGACGTATGCCACCTCAAGGATCGGATCCCATGAAAATTTATTATTCTCGCGTACGCTCTTTTTGGTTGTAAGGAGCGATAAGACGCTCAATGAGATGAGCACTATCTCACGCAAAAAGCGGATGTAGAGCGGAGCGTGGTGATCGCCCATCTCAGGGATGTATGAAGGGTTGAGGAAGAGTACCGAGAGTACAATTCCAACCAAATATACAACATTGATCAGGCCCGAAAACTCAATGCTCTTACGCTCGCGTACATCGGCCATGATGTTGGCGATATGCTCCTTTTTATAATAGAGATAATGGTCGAGCGCATAGTAGATTGCAAGTAAAAGTACACCCACAGTCAGCCACTCCATCCACAAATCAGAGAACCACATAAAGTGTGCGCCACGCAGATAAAGCAAAAATAATGGAGGATCGCCCAGCGGAGTCAACACGCCACCGCAGTTTGCTACCAATGCGATGAAGAATAGGATTGTATGTACTTTATATTCGCGCTGTTGGTTGATTTCGATAAGTAGGCGGATGAGTAACATGGCAGCACCTGTTGTACCGATAAATGAAGCCAAAACATATCCGATCAAAAGGATGATGGCGTTGTTTCTCGGATGAGCCTGGATATCGCCTCGGATATGTATTCCACCTGTGACTATAAATAGCGCTGCAAGTAGAGCGATGAATGGGATGTAGTCAAACAGCATCTGGTGTTCGAGCTGTGAGACCATGCCGTTAGCGATCAGATAGATCGAGGCTGGCAAGGCGAGTCCCAATGCCACGTATAGTTTGTGAAGGTTGTTTTCCCACCAATGTTCAGCAACAAGCGGCAGTATGGCTATACTTGCCAACATGAGACCGAATGGGATGAGTGCCCATAATTCAATTTGCATATTATTTCTCTTTTGGTTTCGGGTGCAAAAATAATTAAATTTTCGGATTTAATGATAAAAATCGTGCCATCTGAGACGATTTTTGCTAAGAATCTGTATGATTAGTAATTAGCATTTGTTGGGGTTGTTTTCGGGTAGTGAGTTGTGCTATTGTTTGGGTGTCATAGTA
>CAYTGT010000135.1:0-5193 GCA_964437405.1 uncultured Alistipes sp. | reverse complement strand
ATATACCGAGTCGTTGTCGTTCTGATAGTTCTTTGCAGCGTTGATACCACCCTGTGCAGCGATAGAGTGTGCACGGCGTGGAGAATCCTGAATGCAGAATACCTTTACGTTGTAACCCATCTCACCCAAAGAAGCAGCTGCAGACGCACCACCCAAACCTGTACCAACGATGATGATGTCGAGCTTACGCTTGTTAGCAGGGTTTACAACCTTAATTGCTGCTTTGTGGTTGCTCCACTTCTGAGCCAACTCACCAGCAGGAATTTTTGAATCTAACTTAAAAGCCATATTTCTTAATTTTAATTGTTCTTAAAGTGAGTTGATTAGTGTGCGTGACCTGCGCAGCATGCCTCAGTGCAAACCTCAGCGCAACCGCCGCAAAGGCTACATACGAAGAATGCAATCACAACAGCCATGAAGCCCAATACGATTAGGGTAGAAACAATCTTAGAGATGCACTTCAAACGTGGATACCAGATGTCGTTAGCCCAACCTACAGTCTGCATCATAGACCATACACCGTGATTGAGGTGGAACCAAAGCGCAACCAACCAAATGATGTAGAGTACAACGTTGATAGGGTTAGAGAATGTGTACGCTACAAGTGCAGCACCATCAGTCGCGTGAATCAACTGATCGCCAACCATTGAAGCCTCAGCGCCCATCAACTCTACGAGCATCATCTTTGACCAGAAGTGTGCGAGGTGCAAAAGCAGACCCAAAACAACGATTACGCCCAAAACGAGCATATTCTTTGAGGCCCACTCAACGCCTGGCTCATTTGCAGTCACAGCGTAACGCTGAGAACCGCGAGCGCGATAGTTGTTGATAGTAAGGATCAACGCATAAACGAAGTGCAATACTACTAGTGCAGCCAAACCTACTGTAGCGACTACTGCGTACCAATTTGCACCCAAGAATGCGCAAATCATGTTGTAACCTGCTGGGCTGATAAGCGCAACGAGGTTCATTGACATGTGGAAAAGAAGAAACAGCACGAGGCAACATCCTGTTACACTCATCACCAACTTCTTACCGAGAGATGAATTGCATAAAAAACAGCTCATAATTTAAAGATTAAGTTTATTTTATTTATTTTTGTTTAGAAAATGCGTATAATATGATGCAAAGATAATAATTGTTTGCAGAATAACAATACCCGAAAGGGTTAATTTCGTGCCAAAACAGAAAAAATGTGGCGCTGACGAAGCTTTTTTCGTCTATGTTATCAGATTGAGTGTTGGGTCGGGCGGAGAAGATAACTCGAATGGGTATTTTGTAAGTGAGACAATTTTATGGAGTTAACAGATAAAAAACAAATAAGAACTGAGATCAAACGTCAAACTGCGGCCATGAGTTGCTTCCAGCGGGCGACTGAAGCAGAATATGTGTTGGAATGGTTGCAGCAATATATTACGACTCATCCGAGCGGGGTGTTGGCTATGTTCTATCCGCTCGGCGATGAGATTGATATCCGTCCTCTTGCGGAGTTTGCTCTCGACAAAGGGTGGCGTGTGGTGATGCCACGCATGGATCGCTCGGAGGAGTCGTTGATGGAGTTTTATGATTTTTCTGCTGAACAGATGGCGCATGGCCGAATGGGGGTTATGGAGCCTCAGAGTGGTGAAGTTGTTGGGGCGGAGCAGATTGATTTGATGATTGTTCCTGGGGTGGCTTTCACCGTTCAAGGTGAACGATTGGGCCGAGGTCGGGGATATTATGACCGATATATGGGGCGAACATGTTTCAGAGCAAAAACCATTGGAGTCTGTTTTGCACATCAACTTTTGCCCACCTTGCCCGTAGAACAACACGATAAGCGGGTGGATAGAGTTTTATTTTTGGAATAAGAAGAAGTAAAATTAGGAATTTATGAGCAGTCGTGAGGAGCAACTCAAAGAACAGGTGGCCGCATTGCCGCTGACCCCAGGCGTTTACCAATTTCTGGATCGTCAGGGTAAAGTGATATATGTGGGTAAGGCTAAGTCGTTGCGAAAGCGTGTGAGTTCATATTTTGTCAAGAATAAGGATCATTCTGCTAAGGTGCAGGTGCTTGTGCGCCAGGTGTGTGAGATTCGTCACATCGTTGTGCAGAGCGAGCAGGATGCACTTTTGTTGGAAAATTCACTTATCAAGAGCCTGCAACCTCGCTATAATATCCTCCTGAAAGATGATAAGACCTACCCATGGATTGTGATAAACAAAGAGGCTTTCCCTCGTGTGGAATCTACTCGCCAACTGCGTCACGATGGCTCACAATACTTCGGCCCTTATGGTTCTATCTCGATGCAACGCTCGATTTTGGAGTTCATAAGAGAGGTTATTCCATTGCGTACTTGTAAATTGAATCTCTCGCCACAAGCCATCGCAAGAGGCCGTTACGGAGTATGCTTGCAATATCATTTGGGTAATTGTAAAGCTCCATGCGTAGGGCGACAGAGTGCTGAGGAGTATTCCGAGTTGGTCGATATGGTCAAAAATATCCTGAAGGGAGATTTGCGACCTGTGCGAAGCTATCTGGAGCAGTCGATGCGTGCGGCCGCTGAGGAGTTGAAATTTGAGGTGGCACAACGATACAAACAACGAATTGATGCGTTGGATAATTACCAGAGTCGCTCGGTGATTGTCAGCGCCCGAATAGTCGATTGTGATATTTTCTCATTGCTTGAGGATGACGATGAAGCCTATTGTAATTTTATTCGCCTCAGACATGGCTCTATCGTGGCTCTGCATACAGTGAAGTTGTCGGTGGGCGTGGAGAGTAGTCGTGAAGATATGCTCTCGTTGGCGATACAGTATATCGTGGAGAATATCGCTTCGTATATCTCAAGCGAGGTGATTGTCCCATTCCTTCCATCTGCGGCAAAGTTGTTTGATAGGGTAAACTTCACCATCCCGAAGCGTGGCGAAAAGGCCGATCTGCTGGAGTTTTCGCTCAAGAGTGCGCGTATCTACCGTGCCGAGCAGATGAAGAATTTGGAGATTAAAAATCCTGAGCGCCATACCGAACGATTGATGAATGCCATGCAGAAAGAGTTGCATCTTGATCGCCAACCGCGCTACATCGAGTGTTTCGATAACTCCAATCTTCAAGGTACAAACCCTGTGGCGGCTTGTGTCGTGTTCCGTGATGGTAAACCATCGCGCAAGGAGTATCGCCACTTCAATGTTAAAAGTGTCGAAGGCCCTAACGACTTTGCTTCGATGCAGGAGATTATCTATCGCCGCTACTCCCGATTGTTGGAGGAAAAGGCTGAGTTACCCGATCTGATCATTGTCGATGGTGGAAAAGGACAACTCTCAAGCGCCTACGAGATTCTTTGCGGTTTGGGATTGGAACAAAAAATTCCGATTGTCGGCTTGGCAGAAAAACGTGAGGAGATATTTTTCCCGCACGACTCTATGCCATATTATTTGAGTCGTACGGGCGAACCGTTGAAAGTGGTTTGCCATATCCGTGATGAGGCTCACCGCTTTGGTATTACCTTCCACCGCCAAAAACGTAGCAAGGCTTTTATAAATAGCGAATTGGAGCGTATCGAGGGTATCGGCCCTAAGAGTTTGAATTTGCTTTTGCGCCATTTTCGCACGGTGACTAAGGTGCGTGAGGCGAGTGAGGAGGAGTTGGCTAAGGTCGTGGGTGCAGCCAAAGCGCGTAAGATAATAGAGTATTTTAACCCAAAACAATAACTTTCATGATGAGACTTTTATTATTGATTTGTTCGCTCCTCTGGTCGCTCGGTGTCTATGCGGCTGATGGGATGCGAAGTATTCAAGAGTTTAAGGTACTGCCTACCAATAGCCCTGAAGTCAATGCCAAAAACCTCCAGCGTGCCATAGATTGGGCTGCCGAGCGAGGTGCGGCGCTCTATGTAGAACCTGTCAGCGGCGGTTATCGTGTGGCTTCGGGTATTGTGTTGCGTCAAAATGTCTCGCTCATAGGGGCACATGGCCCAACGGGTCGTGGCACAAAAGATCCTAAGGCTGATGCTCCGATAGGCTCGTTGTTTGTTATCACCGATGACAAAGCCCCATTTCTGACGGTTGAGTCTTCGACCTCGGTGCGAGGAATACAGTTCTGGTATCCTGAGCAGACCCATACCGATCCTGAAAAGATCATTGCCTATCCACCAACCATTCAGATGAGTCAAGAGAAGACGGTACAGGGCGTGACCCTCTCATCGCTTACATTCTACGGCGAGTATATGGCGATGGATTTTCGTGGCAGACCCGATAATATCTGTGAGCAGATCTTGTTTGAGCATTGCTATGGTTATCCTCTCAGTGGAGAGTTTATCAGTATAGATTATTGTTATGATATTCCACGTGTGTTGCATTGCCATGTCAATCCTGCCAATATGCGTCTTTTCGGCCGAATCCCATATCGCGAGGTGATTGATTATGTGGCATCGCGAGGAACTTTTGCCTATACGATAAATCATACGGATAATGCTCAGATGATGGATGTCTTTACCTTCGGTACTTATGGCGGAGTCTTTCTCGGCGAGCATACCTATGGTCAGCTGACCAATTTTAATCTGGATTGCGTGGCTGTCGGAATCTTGAAGATCGGTGGCGGAACATTCAATCGTAATTGGCAGATTGCTCAGGGCTCTATCATTGCCAATATGCCAGGTGAGGGTGGCGAGATTCATCCTATCATCATTCGTGGCGAGGGGCATACCGCAATCTCCAATGTCGAAGCCTTTTCGGGTGGTAATGGTGCAGTGACGGCTGTCGGTCACTCGCACGATTTTTTGTTGATAGAGGGTGATAAACATCTTACTGTTTCGCTATTTGGTTGCCGTATGCGCAACTATGTGTGGGATAATCCGCTCACTATTCGCAATCCGCAGGCATGTGTGCAGGCGGTAGCGTGTGTTGATAAAGGTGAGGAGCTGTATAATGTAACTGTAAAACCTAATAAATAGATCGTATTATGAGAAAAATTGTTTTCCTATTCTGCGCCATCCTCTCGTTTTGTAGCCTTGCTGCTCAGAACAAGAGCATTAAATTACAAGATATCAATATCCGCGATCCCTTTATCCTTCCCGTAGAGAAGGAGGGCGTCTATTATATGTATGCCTCGTCTTCGGTGCGTCATGGAGATAAGGCTTACGGTGGTATGGTGGCCTATAAGGTATACTCACCATACAGGAAAACAATGATCTCACGAACACGGCGGCAGCAGAT
>CAYTGT010000134.1:0-5210 GCA_964437405.1 uncultured Alistipes sp. | reverse complement strand
GCCTATGTAGTGAACGATGATTACACAAAGGAGCCTGAGCGCCACAAGGAGACAGGTTTCTACTTTCCGTCAGACCATCTACCGATCTTGGTGGATTATAACTTGAAATAAATTTGATAAAAAGATAAATACTATGGCTAAAAGTTATGAAAATGCCGGTGTAAACCTTGAGGCCGGTTATGAAGTAGTACGTAGAATTAAATCGCACGTTAAGTCAACTAACCGTCCAGGCGTGATGGGTAACATCGGCTCATTTGGCGGCATGTTCGATTTGGCATCTTTGAATTACAAGGAGCCTATCCTCGTCAGCGGTACTGATGGCGTAGGTACAAAGCTCAAGTTGGCATTCGAGATGGACAAGCACGACACTATCGGTATCGATGCTGTAGCAATGTGCGTAAACGATGTTTTGGCACAGGGCGCTGAGCCACTCTTCTTCTTGGATTATGTGGCTGTGGGTCACAACGAGCCTGCAAAGATTGAGGCTATCGTTGCAAGTGTTGCTGAGGGTTGCCGTCAGGCTGGTTGCGCACTCATTGGTGGTGAGACTGCCGAGATGCCAGGCATGTATGGTGGTGGCGAGTATGATATCGCAGGTTTCACTTGCGGTGTTGTTGAGCGCGAGAAGTTGATCGATGGATCGAAGGTTAAGGCTGGCGATGTGTTGGTAGGTATTGCCTCTTCGGGCGTACACTCTAACGGATTCAGCTTGGTGCGTAAGGTAGTTAGCGATAACGGCTTCGACTTACATCAGCCACACGAGGATCTCTGCCCAGAGACTCCACTTGGTGAGGTGTTGCTCACTCCTACACGTATCTATGTAAAGCAGGTTTTGGAGGTTGTTCGCAACTGTGACGTACACGGTATTTGCCACGTTACAGGCGGTGGATTCGATGAGAACATCCCACGCATCTTGCCTGAGGGCTTGGGCGTAGAGGTCACTGAGGGCTCTTGGGAGATCTTGCCTGTGTTTAAGTTCTTGGAGAAGCATGGTAAAATCGCACACCGCGAGATGTTCAACATCTTCAACATGGGTGTAGGTATGGTAATCGCACTCGATCCTTCGGAGGCTGATAAGGCTATCGAAATCTTGACAGCAGCAGGCGAGAAGGCTTCTGTAATCGGTACTATCGTTGAGGGCGAGGGCGTTGTAATCAAATAAATTAACGAAAATAGCAAAACAGAAAATCAGATATGAGAGCTTTAGTAAGCGTTAGCGACAAGAGTGGAGTTGTAGAGTTTGCACAGCAACTCCGTAGCTTGGGTTGGGAGATTATCGCCACAGGCGGTACAATGAAGCTTCTGCGCGATAGTGGCGTAGAGGTAATCAATATTAGCGATGTCACAGGATTCCCTGAGATTTGTGATGGACGAGTTAAGACACTCCACCCAAAGGTACATGGCGGATTGTTGGCTCGCCGCGATGATGAGAGCCACCTTCAGGCTTTGAAGGAGAACTCAATCGAGTTTATCGACATGGTTTGTGTGAACCTCTATCCTTTCCGTCAGACAATCTCTAAGCCAGATGTAAAGATGGAGGATGCGATCGAGAATATCGACATCGGCGGCCCATCTATGTTGCGTTCGGCGGCAAAGAATTATAAGGATGTAACCGTAGTGTGCGACCCATCAGACTATGCACAGATTATTGAGCAGATCAAGGCTGGTGGTAACACCACATTGGAGACTCGCCTTCAGCTCTCGGCTAAGGCTTATACTCACACAGCAGAGTATGATGCGATGATCGCAACATATATGCGCAAGGCCGCAGGTTTGAACGAGAAACTCTTTTTGGAGTTCGATCTCAAGCAGGGATTGCGCTATGGCGAGAACCCTCACCAGCAGGCAAAGTTCTACGCAGCAGAGAATGCAGGTTCATTCTCATTGGCAAACGCTAAGCAGCTCAACGGTAAGGAGCTATCATACAACAACATTCAGGACGCAAACGCTGCATTGAGCATCGTTCGCGAGTTTGATGAGCCATTCTGTGTAGGTTTGAAGCACATGAACCCATGCGGTGCCGCTATCGGTAAGGATGTGGTTGACGCTTGGAGAAAGGCTTACGAGGCTGATAAGGTTAGTATCTTCGGCGGTATCGTAGCCGTTAACCGCGAGGTTAACCGTGAGGCTGCTGAGTTGATGAAGCCTATCTTCTTGGAGATCATCATGGCTCCTTCATTCTCTGACGAGGCTTTGGAGGTTCTCTGCACAAAGAAGAATCTTCGCCTTTTGCAGGTTGACATGACTAAGGACGATAGCGTTGTAAATCAGTACGTCAGCGTTAATGGCGGTCTTTTGGTACAGGATCTCGACAAGTCAACAACTGAGGTTAAGGCTGAGATGTGTGTAACAGAGGTAAAGCCAACAGAGGAGCAGTTGACTGACTTGAACTTCGGCTGGAGAATAGTTAAGCACGTTAAGTCTAACGCTATCGTAGCTGTTAAGGATGGTCATACTGTAGGTGTTGGTGCTGGTCAGATGAACCGCGTAGGCTCGGCTGAGATCGCACTCAAGCAGGCTCACGCCGCAGGTTTCAAGGAGGGCTTGGTATTGGCATCTGATGGCTTCTTCCCATTCGATGACTCTGTAACTATGGCTGCCGAGTATGGCGTAACAGCTATCGTACAGCCTGGTGGTAGCGTTCGCGATGAGGATTCTATCGCTAAAGCCAACGAGAAGGGTATCACAATGATGTTCACAGGCATGCGCCACTTCAAACATTAAAAGATGAAGGTACTTGTAGTAGGATCAGGTGGTCGTTGCCATGCCATTGTTGAGGCGTTGAGCAAGTCACCACAAGTAGATAAAATTTTCTGCGCACCAGGCAATGCGGGTATCGCCGCACTTGCCCAGTGCGTGGCAATCAAGGAGACTCAGGTCGAGGCTTTGCGTGACTTTACTTTAGAAAATGGGGTAGAGCTCACCGTTGTAGGACCTGAAGTAGCACTTGAGGCAGGCATAGCTGACTGCTTCAAGCAGAGTGGATTACGAATCTTCGGTCCATCGAAGAAAGCGGCTCAGATCGAGTGCAGTAAGCAGTTCGCCAAAGATTTGATGCAGAAGTACAACGTACCAACTGCGGAGTATAAGACTTTCACTGATTTTGACGAGGCATTGGCATACGTCAAGGCTGGTGAGTTGCCAACGGTACTGAAATATGACGGGTTGGCCGCAGGTAAGGGCGTTGTGATTGCCGAGACTATGGAGCAGGCTGAGGAGGCTCTCAGAGATATGCTTTTGGATGAGAAATTCGGCAAGGGTAAGGTCGTTATCGAGGAGTATTTGGAGGGCCCAGAGTTCTCTTTGCTCTGCTTCGTTAATGGTCACGATGTATATCCAATGCCTGTTGCTCAGGATCATAAGCGCGCATATAACGGCGACAAAGGCCCCAACACTGGCGGTATGGGTGCATACACCGAGCTTCCATTCATCACTCAGGAGGATATCGACTATGCCATGAACAACATCATGCGCCGCACGGCCGATGCAATGGTCGAGGAGGACGCTTCGTTCTGCGGTGTATTGTATGGCGGTTTGATGAAGACTAAGAACGGAATCAAAGTCATCGAGTTCAATGCTCGTTTCGGCGACCCTGAGACTGAGGTTATCTTGCCACGTCTAAAGAGCGACATCTGTCAGATATTCTGCGATGTAGCCGATGGTAAGACTCCAACAATAGAGTGGGATGATCAAGCTACATTGGGGGTGGTTTTGGCCTCGAAGGGTTATCCAGGATCTTACGAAAAGGGTTACACAATCGAAGGTTTGGACGAGGTTGACGGCTCAGTTTACCACATGGGAACAGCTCTCAAGGATGGCAAATATGTCACTTCGGGCGGTCGTGTGATGATCGTTGTTTGCAAAGCCGCTTCACTCAAGGAGGCTCAGATCAAGGCAAATGCTGAGGTGGAGAAGATCAAGTGTGACAATCTCTTCTATCGTACCGACATTGGAGATAAAGCGTTCAAATATTAAAATTTGAGAAGATGATTATTAGTGGTAAAGATTTGGCTCTCTCTCTGAAGCAGGAGATGGCAGCCGAAGTAGCAACATTCTCGGAGAAGTATGGACGAGTACCTCACTTGGTGGTGATTTTGGTCGGCGAAGATCCAGGAAGCGTATCTTACGTCACAGGTAAGGCCAAAGCATCGGTAGAGGTAGGTTTGCAGAATACTACAATCCGCAAGCCCGACACCATCAGCGAGGAGGAGTTATTAGGCATAATTGATGAGTTGAACAACGATGACTCGGTAGATGGAATCTTGGTGCAGTTGCCTCTGCCTAAGCACATTGACTCCGATAAAGTTATTGCCGCAATCAAGGCCGAGAAGGATGTTGATGGTTTCCACCCGATGAACGTGGCAAATCTTTGGCTCAAGAAGCCATGTACTCTGCCATGCACACCAAAGGGCATTATCAAGCTCCTGAAGCGTGCCGATGTAGAGATCGCAGGCAAGGAGGTGGTTGTCATCGGAAGAAGCAATATCGTGGGATTACCTGTATCGAAATTGCTACTCAATGAGAATGCCACTGTAACCATCGCACACTCTCGCACAAAGAATCTTGGTGAGGTAACACGCCGTGCCGATATCTTGGTAGTAGCCATCGGTCGTCCGAAGTTCGTGACTGCCGATATGGTTAAACCTGGGGCTGTGGTGATTGACGTGGGTGTTAATCGTGATCCTGAGACTAAGAAATTGTGCGGCGATGTTGATTTTGCCGCTATCGAGCCAATCGCATCGGCTATCACGCCCGTTCCAGGAGGCGTAGGCCCGATGACGATCACCTGTCTGATGGAGAATACAATCGAGTGTTTCCTTAGAAAGATGGAGCGATAAAGGACGATCAATAAATATAGTAATCACAAAGGACTGTCCGACACATAAATCGAGGCAGTCCTTTTGAGTTTAATAAGATGAAAAGAGCAAAAAAATTGGATAATAGCACAAATAAACGCATAAATATTCATCTTTATAGACAACTCGCAATATAAAAACAAGTAGCACCGTCTATCTTTGTATAATCTAATCATTTAAAGTAATTAAATACGTGTTACTACTATGAAACTAACCATTAGAAATGTAGCATCATTGCTACTTGCAACACTACTTATCTCTCAAGCTGAGATAAGCGTTGCACAGACTCAAGATGTAGAAATTCCCGATCTATCGGCCTACATCCTCACACCTAAACCAGCCGCAACACCTCGC
>CAYTGT010000133.1:4445-5259 GCA_964437405.1 uncultured Alistipes sp. | reverse complement strand
TGGTTTCTTCCCTGAGTGGTCGAGTCCAGGCCACAGAGGTTGTATGATCGGTAACAACTCTGCATCTGTATTGGTCGATGCTTATATCAAGGGAGTAAAGGTCGAGGATGCAAAGACTATGTATGAGGGAATGGTACACGGCACAAAGAATGTACACCCTCGCGTATCATCAACAGGCCGTTTGGGTCACGAGTATTACAACACATTGGGTTACGTACCATACGATGTTAATATCAACGAGAATACAGCCCGCACATTGGAGTACGCCTACAACGATTGGTGTATCTATCGCATGGCTAAGGAGTTGAAGCGCCCACAGGAGGAGATCGACCTCTATCGCAAGCGTGCTCAGAACTACCGCAACGTCTACGACAAGGAGACAAAGCTGATGCGTGGCCGTTTGAAGAATGGCGAGTTCCAAAAGCCTTTCTCACCACTCAAGTGGGGTGACGCTTTCACCGAGGGTAACAGTTGGCACTACACATGGTCGGTATTCCACGATCCACAGGGTCTGATCGACTTAATGGGTGGCGACAAGGAGTTTGTCAATATGTTGGATTCAGTATTCACCGTACCACCTATCTTTGACGATAGCTACTACGGCGGTGTAATCCATGAAATCCGCGAGATGCAGATTATGAACACTGGTAACTATGCTCACGGCAATCAGCCTGTTCAGCACATGATCTATCTCTACAACTATGCTGGTGCACCTTGGAAGGCTCAGTATTGGGTACGTCAGGTGATTGACCGTTTCTACTCAGCCACACCTGACGGATATTGTGGTGATGAGGATAACGGCCAGACTTCGGCA
>CAYTGT010000133.1:0-4435 GCA_964437405.1 uncultured Alistipes sp. | reverse complement strand
ACGTATTCTCGGCATTGGGATTCTACCCTGTCTGCCCTGCATCAGATGAGTATATCATGGGTGCTCCACTCTTCAAGAAGGCAACAATCCATCTCGAAAACGGCAAGAAGTTCGTAATCGAAGCACCAGAGAACAGCGATGAGAACATTTACATCAACTCGCTTAAACTCAACCGCAAGCCTTACACTCGCAACTTCATCACTCACTCTGACTTGATGAAGGGCGGTACGATCGAGGCAAAGATGTCTTCGGAGCCAAACACTAAGCGCGGTATCAAAGCAGAAGACAGACCATACTCACTCTCTAACGAGTAGTGCAGCGAACACAAACGAAAGCAAAAGGTTGGCAAAACGACAAAAGTTGCCAACCTTTTACTATTATGGGCACGAATTATCCAATAAATTTTCACATATCTCGTTTTTGTTCGTATATTTGCCGTTAGTATAACGGGCTTTAAACTAAGAGGTCTCGCCCACCCCACACTTTTGCAAACTTAAATTCTTTAGATATGAACAAGAACACTTTTTGGAAAGATGCATCCCGAGCTGGTGCCATCATCGGCCTTGTTACAATTGTCACTTCAGTTTTGGGAATACTTCTGCCTTCGATTGCATTTGTGATCAATCTGATTAACTTTGTGGCTACGGTATATCTGCTCTTTTATTTCACACGCCGCCGCTCAATGCTCTACATCAAGGAGGGTTTCACCTACACCCAGAGTTTGGGCTTTATCGCCGCAACAGCGATTTTTGCAGGTATCATCATGGGTGCTTATCAGATTGTTGCCAGCAATTTCCTCTTTACCGAGCACTTTGAAAAGACCGTCAGCGAACTGATCACCACCTATGCAAGTATGGGCGTGATAGATAACAAGACATTGGAGACTATGAAGGATTCGATGCACACCTACATCTTCTCACCAATCCCTGTATTGTTGTCACAGATCTTCAGTTGCGTGCTGACATTCTGTTTCTATGGCCTTTTCATCTCGATTGGCACTAAACGTGAAGCAGATATTTTCCTATCAAACATTGATGACGAAGAGTAAGAAACTGAAGCTATAAAATGTCTGAGGTCAACAAAAAATTAGATATTTCGGTTGTAGTTCCGCTCTACAACGAGCAGGAGTCTCTGCCTGAACTCATCGCATGGATCGACCGCGTAGCTGTGGCTAACGCTCTGAGCTACGAGATTATCATGGTTGATGATGGTTCGACAGACGATTCGTGGGAGGTTGTTGAGCAATTAAAGAATAACTACCTCACAATCCGCGCCCTGCGATTTGCCAGAAATTATGGCAAGTCTGCGGCTCTCTATTGTGGTTTCGCCGAGGCCGAAGGTGAGGTGGTTTTCACTATGGATGCCGACTTGCAGGATTCGCCAGACGAGATTCCAGAGATGAGACGTATGATCTTGGAGGATGGCTACGATTTGGTGTCGGGGTGGAAGAAGAAGCGTTACGACCCTGCGGGCAAGCGTCTGCCGAGTAAATTTTTCAACTTCACAGCACGCATTGTTTCGGGCATCAAGCTACACGATTTCAACTGCGGATTGAAGGCCTACCGCCGCCGCGTTATCAAATCCATCGAGGTCTACGGTGAAATGCACCGTTATATCCCTATTTTGGCAAAACACGCAGGATTTAAGCGTATTGGCGAAAAGGTAGTACAACATCAGGAACGCAAATATGGTGTCTCTAAGTTCGGCATGGAGCGTATGGTAAAGGGTTATCTTGATCTGATCACCGTATCGTTCATGTCTCACTTCGGACGCTCACCGATGTACTTCTTCGGATCTTTAGGTACGATAATGTTCCTTATCGGAGGAATCACCACGGTGTGGGTTATCGCACTTAAACTCTACAAGCAGGCTCTCGGCCTACCTCTGAGAGCTGTAACCGATCAGCCGCTATTTTTTGTTGCTATTGTGACGGTAATTTTAGGCGCACAACTCTTTTTGGCGGGATTCTTGGGCGAGTTGATTAACCGCCGCTCTTCGGACAGAAACTCTTATTTGATTGATAAAAAGATATAGTAAATAGTAATGAGGAATCTCAAATATATTATTAAATTTTTATTCACCTTTGTATTCATAGCAATTGTAATAAATTCGGCATCATGTACTAAAGGTAAGGATCCATATTATTTAATGTGGAAAAATGTAATACTGACTGAGGAGGGACATATTGAAACCCTCAATGCTACATATGGCACATATAACAGCGAAGTGGGTTTACTATGCCGTAGCATTGAAAATAATGATATTAAAGCACGTCTTTCAGCTTTAGCAGAGGATTACATTCGTTTAGATTTCTTTAACTATGATGGTGAAATACGGGTTTTTGATAGAATAATTCCTAATATATTTGTTTCATCACAGTCAACAAACATGATACTAAAATGTGTATCTTCAGAAGATATTTCTAAATTAAATATAAAAACATCGTCTAAATTTGGCTGTTATGGAATTGCGAATATAGAATTAGACAATTCTCATATTATAGAAAATGTCATAATAACTCCATTGTCAATGAAATTCCTAAATTCTAGCAAACTAGACAATGAAGAAAGTTTAATATTTGTCCGTTTCAACAATGGCAATTTACATAAAGATTATATTTTCTGTGGTAATTACATTATTGATAATATCATAAAAAACAAGTACCATAAAATAGTAGGAGTTATATCTCCTGATAAAATTTATTCACATACAGAAGTTAATTGAACTTATCATAAAATAACTTTTAAGAAATGATACAACGTATTCAAACACTCTATCTTTTGGCTGTTACGCTACTTATGGGCGTGGCTACATTCACACCTATTGCATACTTTGTTGCAGGTAGCGAGGAGTATCTCCTACATGCCTTTGCACTCAAGAGTGCTACATCATCACATCCAACAATCTATATGGGTATAATCATTGCATTGTCAGCTATAGTCCCATTTATCACAATTTTCCTCTACAAAAATCGCCTTTTGCAGATTCGCCTTTGTGCCGTAGAGTTGGTTTTATTGGTAGGCTCTGTAGTATTTATGGCCATTTATTACTATCTCGGTCAGCGTTTCTTCTCCGATATTGCATTCCATGCTCAGGGATTTCGCATTGCGATCATATTCCCTCTGCTGTCGCTGATATTGGATTATCTCGCCTTGCGAGCTATCTTCCGCGATGAGATGTTGGTAAAATCGTTAGATCGCATCCGATAAAACACCCCAACAAATATTCATAATTTCGAAGAGTTGTCCAACAAAGCTTGGGCAACTCTCTGTTTTTTCATACGCCGATCACCAAACTTGCTCATATTTACTAAATCATATGACATGATAATAATTTTCTTTTAAACTTTTTTCAGTATATTTGTGAGGTAATTTGCGGGCAGGGGGATTATGGTGCGCGCAGAGAGAGAGAGAAGAAAGAGCAGAGGGTAGGAATAAACATAGAATAGATTAACATAAACAAAGATAACATGAAGACTGATATTGAAATTGCTCAAGAGACCGTATTGGAGCGCATCGACAATGTGGCAGCCAAGATGGGGATTGCGGCAGATGATTTGGAGCATTATGGCAAGTATATTGCCAAGCTCCCATTGAATCTTATTACTGAGCCTAAGGGCAAGTTGATTCTTGTAACAGCTATCACCGCAACTAAGGCGGGTATTGGCAAGACCACTGTTTCGATCGGATTGGCGTTGGGACTCAACAAGATCGGCAAGCGTGCTGTTGTTGCATTGCGTGAGCCTTCGCTCGGCCCTTGTTTCGGAATGAAGGGTGGCGCTGCGGGAGGTGGTTATGCTCAGGTGTTGCCAATGGAGAAGATCAACCTGCATTTCACAGGAGATTTCCACGCCATCACATCGGCTCACAACATGATCTCGGCGTTGCTCGACAACTATCTTTATCAGCATGAGAAAGAGGGTTTTGGACTAAAGGAGATTCTTTGGCGCCGAGTGCTTGACGTAAATGACCGTTCGTTGCGTTCAATCGTCACAGGTCTGGGCCCTGCCACAAATGGAATCACTCAGCAGGCTGGATTTGACATCACTCCTGCTTCGGAGTTGATGGCTATCCTCTGTTTGGCTTCAGATGAAGCTGATTTAAGACGCCGTATCGAGAATATCTTATTGGGTTACACTTACGATGGCGAGCCATTCACCGTAAAAGATATGGGTGTTGCAGGTTCGATCATGGTATTGCTTAAGGATGCAATTCAGCCAAACTTGGTGCAGACTACAGAGAATACCCCTGCCATTATTCACGGTGGCCCATTTGCCAACATCGCACATGGTTGCAACTCTCAGATCGCGACAAAGATGGCGCTTGCACATAGCGACTACACCATCACAGAGGCTGGTTTCGGTGCCGATTTGGGTGCAGAGAAGTTTTACAATATCCTTTGTCGCAAGAGCGGCTTAAGACCAGACTTGACTGTG
>CAYTGT010000132.1:0-5279 GCA_964437405.1 uncultured Alistipes sp. | reverse complement strand
AATAGTAGTCAAATGAGGTGTTGTTTTTCATCACCATCGAACGTGAGCCGTTGGCATTCACAGCTATGGTCTCAAACTTAACCGAAGCCACAAAGAAATCCTTTAGCAACTGCTCGTCACCCGCCAACGAACCATACGAGTAGGCGATAGTGCGGCGTGCCTTCAAAGCCTCCTTCAACGACTTGAGTGACTTGTCCTTAGCCAAGATCAACGTCATATTACGCAGATGACCTCCCGAAGCATAGCTCAATGCTGTGGTGTTGTGGATGTCGGTATTTGCTGAAACGAAGAGACCCAACTCGGCAGCGCGTGTAGCTGCCTTAGGGTAGAACTCTGTGCCGTTCATCACCTCTATACCGTCAATCAATTTCTCGCCATATACCTTCTTCTCAAACTCAGGCATCTCAAGTGACTTGCGGCGCCATCCTGGGTGGTTGTGCATGATCAAAGCGCCCTGCTTGCGAGCATTCTTGATCGACACCAAAGGATCTTTGTCGTGGATCGTGTTGTTGTCAGAGGTGAAGAGTGCGTTGTAGTGACCGATGGTCTCTGGCGTGCGTGTGATCTCCACGCCAGGGATAATTGTCAAACCATACTTCGCCGCCTCGGCCTGCGAGAGCTCGACAACCACATTCAGGTCGCTCACGATACCTGTATGCTCCTGCTTGGTCTTATCGCTGATCTCGGCACGCATGAACTTCATATAAGGCTTCTCCATTGGGCGGTACTCGACATGCTCGGTAACAGCCATCACATCCAAACCGTCTAACCACGCCTCGCGAACACGATATTTAGGGGTACAATCGCCGTCAGAGAAGATTGTATGGGTGTGCAGGTCGGCCTTGTAGACTGTATAGCCATTGACCTCAGGCAGCACCACCTCGCGGCGCAGAGGCTCGTTGCGCAATGTGTGGCGCAACATATCCACATTTGTAGCATCTTGATAATAGATCTGAGCAGAAGCAGGCAAGCCAAACATTACGGCTGCCGCTAAAATTAGTAGTTTTTTCATCGCTTTATTTTTTTGGATTATTCTCGTATCACAAATATACAAAAAAAGATTTATTTTTTATGTAAAATTTCACATAAGCCCTTCCTCCACCGCTCCGTAATGGGAAATTCAAAATTGAGGCTAACGCGCAACTTAAATTAGAATGTCATGCCACATCACGAACCAATAGTGAGTGATGATTGGCATCTCTGCACTCAATTCTACTATTAGAGACTCCAATCCTCGCCTATAAATACGCTCGGTGGAGTGACGTGCTTAATTGGCCTTTTTACGTTCTTAAGCAGGACTACTTTCCCACTCAAAAATCAGGCGTTACGCCTGTGAATCTTGAATTTTGAATTTCACTTGTTACGCCTGTGAATTTTGAATCTCCTTATAGTTCTACCGTAATATCATCAATGGCAAAATATTTTGGTAACATCATTCCCCAATCATCTGTCGGGCCACCCTTGATGTTGAACTTAATCTTTGCCACCTCGCCCAAAGCTGAGAGATTCCATGCAGTCCAGCTCTTGACAATGGCGCCCTTCTTGGCTAAGGACATGCTTACGGTCGAAAGCTCCTTGCCTGAAGCATCAAAGCCCGTAGCATAGATCTTGACCTCATCTTCGGCGGCAAGTGCAGGCGAGTAGTCATTACCATTCTCGGCAATCTGGACAAAGTATGCTGTTGAGCAGACATAACAACCCAAAACCTTGCGTGCCTTGCCATCGGCAAAGTATATCTCAGGGCGCATATCTTCACCCACGCCCTCCTCATAGTTGCCGTAGGTCACCAAGAAATTATCCGAGCCATTGTTGCCGCCACCCTTGTTGGCCATCGAGGTTTTGGGGTTGTAGCAATAGAGGTCGCCGTTGTAGAAGTAGGTATCAAAACCGCTGATCTGGGCTGTGTTGTAGGCCGAGAGTGTCAAACCCGCACTGAAGTATTTGTAACTCTGACCGCCCCACGAAGATTCGGTGAAAAGAGGTGCAGAGGTGAGCGTGGTCTGTTCATCGCGCCAAATATAATTCTCGGTAACGAAATTCGATGTGTAGCTGTCGGTAGCTACATAATTTTTCCATGCTGCACCCTCGAATGTGATGGTTACACGTGTCGGCTCATCATTCTCCTCTGAGCATGAAATAAATGTTGTAGCCAAAGCCATTGCAACAAATGTTATAAAGATCTTTTTCATATTAATAGATATTTTTTCGTTTTTAAATCTGATTTTTCCTTTTTAGATAACAAAGTTAACGAAAATATGGTTTAGAGTAAAAAAATCAAGTCTCAAAAACAATGGTAATTCAAAATTCCACCCGTAACAGGTGTTTTATGAAGCCGTGCTACCCTCGTTAAAGATTGTAATAGAAGAGAATTGAGGCATGCAAAAACAACAATCTCGGACGAAGCAGGCGTAACGCCTGTTTTACGTTGCCATGCTACTTACACAGAAGACCGCAGAGGAGGCAGAAGATGATAGGTTTCCATAAACTCAAAAATAAATCCGAGGTGCAGACTTCAAAAGCCCATGCAATCTCGGATTTAAAGATTTTATCGACAAAAATAACGCCCCTCTACTGCTTGATCCACGAAATCAACTCCTTGAACGAAGGCTTCTTGCCGTGCATAAAGATTCCCACGCGGTATACCTTGCCCGCAATCCATGCCATAGCTATAACCGAAGCATAGAGCAATACGATAGAGAGCAAAATCTCACATGTCGGGATATCGAATGGAATGCGTGTCATCATCACAATAGGCGATGTGAAAGGTATGATCGACCCCCAGAACACCAATGCCGAGTTAGGGTCGTTCGATACCGACATCGAGATAATCAGCGCCAAGATGATTGGTACCATGATAGGCGTCTGCAACTGCGAGGAATCCTGCACCGAGTCCACTGCCGAACCTACGGCCGCAAACATCGAAGAGTAGAAGAGGAATCCACCCACAAGGAACAAGAGCAACCACACAAACATCATCACCAATGATCCGATATCTGAAGCGAAGCTCAGCGCCGACAACATATCGGTGTCGAAACCGCTCTCAACTGCCGACATCGAGCCGCTCTCGACTGCCGCCAAAGTCTCGGCCACATCATCAGGCATCAAAGCAGGCATCACCACAGCACTTGCGCCGCAGATCAGCACCGCCCATATCGCAATCTGGGTCACAGCCACCGAAGCCACACCCAGGATTTTACCCATCATCAGCTGGAATGGTGAGGCGCTCGACACCAGCACATCAATGATGCGGCTGCCCTTCTCCTCGATAACCGAAGTCATCACCATCGAGCCATACATTATGAGGAACATATACAACATCAGGCTCAAAACCAATCCCAACAGATATGCCACCACTGAAGATGTAGCCTCCTCAGCCTCGCCCTCAACGGCGGCGGTGTCGTTGCGGTAGGTGGTCAGCATGACGTTGACCTCGATATCCTTCATTATCTGCTCTAAATTCTCAATCTCATAGCGCTTCAGGCGCTCGCTCTCGATCACACCCTCGATCTGAGAAGAGATATTCTCCTCCAGAGTCATCGAAGATGAGGAGTTGGTGTAGAGCTTTGCGCTGGCAGGGTTGTCAACCACATCCTTGCCGATCCACAACACACCAAAGACGCTCTCGTCCTTGCGAGCATCACCCAAACTCTGCTCCGTAAGTTGGAATTTCAACTCATCGTTGCCCTTGAGTTGTGGTGCCACAATGCCGCTCTCGTCAACTACCATCAGAGTCTTCTCATCGCCTTTGGCGAAGAGCATCATCAGCGTGGGGGCCGCCATCAATCCCAACATCAAGATAGGCATCAAGATGGTGGTGATGATAAATGTCTTTTTGCGTACTCGCTCGTTGAACTCACGGGCGATGATTATACCGATCTTCTTCATACTCTCAGCTATTTTAAAGCGTACCCTCTACGGCACGGATAAAAATCTCATTCATTGATGGTTGCACCTCTTGGAACGAACGCATCTCAAGCGCCGCATTGCACTTCGAGATGGCATCACGCACCGATACGCCCTCCTTCAGACGTATGCGTGCTACGGTGTAAGGCGTATCCTCCTGCTTCTGGCAGTCGAGCACCTCGGCCATGGACTCCACACACGAGCCGATGAGCGACTCCTCGCCCTCATAAGTCACCATAAATATATTCTCGCCAAAGCGGTGGCGAAGCTCACCCACCGAGCCTGAGAGGATGTTGTGCGACTTATTGATCAGCGTGATGTGGTCGCAGATCTCCTCCACGCTCGACATGTTGTGTGTCGAGAAGATCACCGTTGCGCCGTTGTCCCTCAAGCGCAGAATCTCCTGCTTGAGCAGGTTGGCGTTGATAGGATCGAAACCCGAAAATGGCTCATCGAAGATCAAGAGCTTAGGCTCGTGCAGCACCGTAGTGATAAACTGCACCTTCTGCGCCATACCCTTCGAGAGATCCTCTACGGCACGGTTCCACCAATTCTGCAAATCGAAGCGCACGAACCACTCCTTGAGACGTACTTGTGCCTCGCGGCGTGAAAGACCTTTCAGACGCGCAAAGAAGATCGCCTGCTCGCCCACCTTCATCTTTTTGTAGAGTCCGCGCTCCTCGGGCAGATAGCCGATTTTATATATGTCATCTTCGGTGATAGGCTTGCCGTTGAAGATTATGCGACCCGAATCGGGCATCGTGATACGATTTATAACACGTATCAAGGTACTCTTTCCCGCGCCGTTAGGCCCCAACAAGCCATAAACCGATCCCTCGGGCACCTCTATCGAGACGTTATCCAACGCGGTATGCCCAGAGTAACGCTTGGTTACATTTTCTGCTTGTAGAATGTTCATTAAGAGTCTATTTTGAATGATTAAAAAAATAGGTTTACCACCTTTGTCACTATATTAGTCGCACATAAGGCGCTTAAAGTTACAAAAAAAATGAAAAATTTTTTATAAACTGTTAAAAAATTGTCAGAATCATCTACTCTATGGTTGTTGTTTTACTTCTCATGATGCATCTCTCCACCACAAGCGTAACGCCTGTTTTATAAGTGGAAAAGTAGTTTTGCAGATGACTGCCCTTAAAAAGAGTTGCACGGCAACATAAAACAGGTCTTAGACCTGCGTCACTCCACCGAAAGTCTTTAGACTTGAGGATTGGAGTCTCTAACGGAGAAAATGAGTATAGAGATGCCAATCATCACTTGCAAAACTCATGATGTGGCATGACTTTCTAATTTAATAAATTGTGCGTCAGCCCAATTTTGAACCGACACTGCGGAGCGAGAGCAGAGGGTGCTTGCAC
>CAYTGT010000131.1:0-5296 GCA_964437405.1 uncultured Alistipes sp. | reverse complement strand
GATACGATTGTCGTGGTTACCAGCGCATGATACTGCAGCCTTGAAGAAATCTGGATACTGTAAAATTGCCGCTGTCGACATAAATCCACCTCCAGAGTGGCCATGAATACCTACACGATTGATATCAATAAAGTTGTGGCGAGCCGCCAACTGCTCGATAGCCGCCTTCTGATCAGCCAAACCGTAGTCGCGCAAGTTGCCGTAGCCATAGTTGTGATACCACTTCGAACGGTCAGGGTGTCCGCCTCGGTTACCCACTGTGATCACCACGAATCCTGCCTGAGCCAAACGATCGGTGCGTACTGTCATGCGAGTAAATGGATACTCAGTAGCCTCAACTTGTGGCCCAGGATAAACGTAATCAACGATAGGGTAGACCTTTGTCGAGTCGAAGTTAAATGGCTTGTACATCACACCGTAAAGGTCTGTTACGCCATCAGCTGCCTTGACTGTAAATGTCTCAGGGAACTTATAACCGTTGGCCAAAAGCTGAGTGAAGTCGCTCTCCTCCAATGTCATCAAGCGGTTACCCATGCAGTCGTAGAGTGCTGTTACAGGAATTGTGTCTACACGTGAGTAGTTGTCAACGAAATACTTGCAAGCATCATCAACCTGTGGTGAGTGGAAGTGATTACCCTTGTTGAGCAACTTTGGAGTACCAGAATCCAAGCTCACTGAATAGAGGTGCTGGTAATATGGGTTTTCGCCCTTCTCCTTACCCATTGCAGTGAAATATACTACACGATTCTTCTCATCTACCTTCAAGATGTTGTGAACATGCCAAGGACCCTCTGTCAAGCGGCGCTTCAATTCGCCCTTGTCATTATATAAATAGAGGTGTGCCCAGCCGTCACGCTCACTCCATTGGATAAGCTCCTTGCCGTTGCCGAGAGCTGAGAGTGGGCGTACTTCAATATAGGTGTTCATGCGCTCCTCGATGATTGATGTCAAGCTGTCCTGTCCTACGGTGTAAGAGCAGATGTCAATACGGTGCAGGTCGCGGCTTGAGCGAGTCACGAAGAAACGATTGTCATCTCCCAACCAAACATTTGGCTGGTCATACATGTGGCGCTGCTTGTGCTCACGAGGCTTGCGGGCGATGCTGAGTGTCTGATCCTTGAAACGGCCTGTCGCAATCTCTTTGCGAGAGTTGTCTTGCATATCGAACAAGTATAGGTGATACTGTGGAGCATCCTTCTCGCCTGGCATGTGATACTTGTAAGTCTCAAGTGTTGGACGTGGCGAAGCAATAGCGTTGATTACCCACAAATCCTTCACCTTGCGCTGATCTGTAATGATTGTCGCAAAGTAACGAGAATCTGGAGACCAAAGGCCGTAAACACCCTTGCGCTTACCGTTGCACAATGTATCGGTGTTGAGCAGACTGTAAGGCTGTCCGTAGCCAAAATCCTTGACTCCATCCTTTGTGATCTGAATCTCGGTGATTGTTGAATCCTTCTCATCCTTCTTCAGTTTCTCATAATCCTCGCGTGACATACGATAAAGATTCATATCCTTAGCATAAACCACGCTCTTGCCATCTGGTGATACCGAAGCCCAATGCAATTGCTTTGTCTCCTTCTCCTTGTCCTTCAAGTGCTTCAACTCCTTAGTCTTGTAGTTGTATGAGAAGTAGAAAATCTCCTTGCCGCTCACCTTCTTAGGCTTCTTGCCTGCCAAAGAGTCCTCCTTTGAGAGTTTTTTAGGCTTTGCATCCTGAGAAGATATTACCTCAAATGTGAATGTCTCGCCATCCTCATCTACCTCCAAATTACGAATTGGCAATTTAGCTGCGATGTATGGATCCTTCACAATCTCGGTGATCTGAGCCGCCATCTTGTCATGGTCGAACAAAGGCTCACGCTTGCGTGTTGCAGGATCTACAACATACCAACGATTGCCCTCACCTGTCTTGTACTCATACCAGAATTTCTCGCCCGACTTGAACCAATGTGGATCCACACTTGTCGAGAACAACATATTCTGGAGTTTACCTGCGGTGAATCGCTCCGCCAACTCATAGCGGTTACGGGTGCGAGTCGCTTCACGCTCTTCAGGTGTCGATGCGTATGCCATCTGAGCCATAAGCATCATAAAAAGTAGTGGTAAAAATCTCTTCATCTTATTTTAAATTTGTTTTATTTTATTCCTTTGAAACAGTTGTTGAAGTAGAGCATGTGATATTGTATCGAGTTGCTCCAATATCCCCAACTGTGATTACCTGGACGGCGGAAGAAATCATGCGCAATGCCCATCTTCAAGAGCTTTGCGTGCATATCGCAATTCACCTTGTAGAAAAAGTCGTCATATCCGCAATCGAAAACGATGTTCAACTCTCCGTTTTTGAGCGAGTCAACCACGTTTATCACCGTATTCTTCTCCCAATTCTCAGGCTTCTCCTCAATCGTGCCGAGTCGCTTTGCGATGTTCCAATTCTTGGGGAATGGACGAATATCCAGACCTCCCGATGTACTACCCACCGAACCGAATATATCCTTGTGGCGTATTGCCAAATACATTGCGCCATGTCCACCCATCGACTGTCCTGTGATGGCACGCATCTCGCGGTGAGGCGCAGTACGGTAGTGTGAGTCTATGTAAGAGATCAACTCTTGACTAACAAATGTCTCGTAACGATACGATGGATCCTCTGGAGCATCGAAGTACCAACTGTCGTAACCACCATCAGGTGTCACGATGATGATCTTGTATTGGTCGGCAAAACGGCCAATGTTGGCATTCTCGTCCCACTTTTTGTAATTGTCGCTAAAGCCATGAATCACATAAACCACAGGCAGATCGCTCATTTCGTGATATCCGTCAGGCAACAACACACGAGCCATGATATTTTTATTCATCGCCTTGCTATGTATGGCGATAGTTTCGCGCTGGAATGCCCACGATGTAGTATAAGCCAGCAATGTGAGCAGCAATATAAATAGTCTCTTCATTTTTCTGGAAGGTTGTTTTATTTGTTATACTTTGCCTTAGCTTTGTCGAAGCAGTTGTTGAAGTAGAGCAAATGATACTGAATAGCGTTACGCCAATAGTTCCAATTATGCTCTCCAGGACGGATGTAGAAGTCGTGATCAATACCTGCTTTGCGCAACTTTTCGTGCAAATCGCAGTTGACCTTATAGAAGAAATCGCCAGAGCCACAGTCTACCAAAATGTTCAAAGCTCCGTTTTTTAATCCATCCACCAGATTTATTACCGTATGCTTCTCCCAATTCTCTGGCTTTTCCTCTATCGTACCGAGTCGCTTTGCTATGTCCCAATTATTAGGAAATGGACGAATGTCAACACCTCCCGAAATACTGCCTGCCGAACCAAAAACATCCTGATGGCGGATTGCAAGATACATCGCGCCATGTCCACCCATCGAGAGACCTGTGATGGCTCGGAAATCGCGGTTAGCCCAAGTCTTGAAATGAGAATCTATATACGCCACCAGCTCTTTTGCGACAAAAGTTTCATAACGGTATGTAGGATCTTCTGGTGCATCAAAATACCAGCTACTGAACCCTCCATCGGGCAGTACAAGAATTGCATTGTAGAGATCTACCCAACGACTCACCTTGCCATTACTCTCCCAATCCTTAGAGTTTCCGCTGAATCCGTGTAGCAGATAGATAGTCGGCATATTGCTCAAACTTTCGTAATTCTTAGGTAGAATGACTCTCACGTCAATATCCTTGTTCATGGCATTACTATGAACCTTTATATCTTTGACGTTTTCGGGTTTCTCCTCTTGGGTCTGTTCAAGCTCAGGTGTTTTTACCTCGTTTGTGGGGTTTTCTGTGCATGCCCACGCCGAAACATAAATAAGCGTTAAGAGAATAAAAGCAAAAAATCTTCTCATTTTTCTTTGTAAAATTTAATATCAAGGTGTAATTAGTGCAAATATAGGCAAAAAGAGCGTAAAAAATTAATGAAATGTCGAATAATTGGCTATTTTTGCAAAAGATATAAATCATAAAAACACGAAGATATGAAACTGAAATCTATTTTGATGGCATTGGTTTTGACAGCGATCATGACTTCATGCTGCGACAACTGCTCTAAAAAGGAGCTTTTCAACGGTAAGGATCTCACAGGTTGGGTATGCGTATTGGAGGATCAAACTCCTACTAATCAAGTATATGGCGTTAAGGATGGTAACATCCACATCGTGGGTAAGCCATTCGGATATATGCGTACAGCCGAGAAGTATGGCGACTATAAGCTCCATGTTGAGTGGCGTTGGATCGGTGAGGGCACTAATAGCGGATTGTTCCAGCGTGTTCAGGACGGTGATAAGGTGTGGCCAGAGGCTATCGAGTGCCAGCTCTGCTCAGGTAAGGCAGGTGACTACGTGATGTTGGGTGGTGCTAAAATTTCTGAGGTTGAGTGTGTTGGCGATTTCCCTGTTAAGGATCGCGTTAAGGATTGCGAGAAGCCAATCGGCGAGTGGAACACAGCTGATATCATCTGCGAGGGTAAGAAGGTGACTGTATATATCAACGGCGAGTTGCAGAATGAGTGTACAGGCGAGCACTCTGAGGGTTACATCGCGCTCCAGAGCGAGGGTGGTCCTATCGAGTTCCGCAATATCTATATCACTGACGTAAAGTAAGTTTAGTGCTTGCCGACAAGTGGGGTAGGTGCGTTATTACTAAGTGTGCGTTCTGACCTACGCTTCTAATTTAGAGGGTGTCCGACATTTGAGTCGTGCACCCTCTTTCTGTTTTGGTTCAATTGTTGCGAAGAGTGAGGTGATAACAAAACCTTAGTTTTATGAAAACACTTTACGCAACAATCATTTTTACTCTCACTTTGAGCCTCTGCTCAGTCTCGGCTGTAGAACTGACGAAACCTCAAAGTGATACCATTATGCTCTCCGAGAGCGTTGACGGCGACTATCTCGTACGCCGTTACCTTGTGCGCCATGCGGGTCAAGAGGCGCAGTATCAATTAAAATATAGTATTTCTGCTTCGCGCCTTTCTAATCTTATTGCAGGTAATGCCGAGGAACTCACCCTGCTCGATAAATTCATGGCAGAGATAAAACAAGACACCTCGATCCATGTCCAGCGTATTGAGATTGTCGGCTACGCTTCCCCTGATGGTAATCCGCGTAGTAACGAGACTTTGGCTCTGAGCCGAGCCCAGAAATTCCGTACGATGTTGGATTCGCGTTTCAATGCTTCGGTTGATTATAAAGTGCAGATTTCGTCTGCAGTAGAGCCGTGGCAGGCGTGTGACGATGGGGTAGCGGCCTCTGCGTTGAGCGATAAGCAGCGAGTGCTTGATATCC
>CAYTGT010000130.1:0-5346 GCA_964437405.1 uncultured Alistipes sp. | reverse complement strand
GTGTCGTTCAACTCGACATAGATACCCCACTCGCTCATGCCCGAAACATGACCCTTGAACATCTGTCCGATCTTATCCTGCATGAACTCCACCATCTTATACTTGATTGATGCGCGTTCAGCCTCCGAAGCCACAATCTCTCGCTCCGAAGCGTATACACACTGCGACTCCAACGCTCGCTTATCGGGCGACTTAGCACCATCAGCCAAATATTGCGCCAGCAGACGATGTACCATCATATCGGGATAACGGCGAATAGGCGAAGTAAAATGGGTATAGTATTTAAACGCCAAGCCATAATGTCCCACGTTGTCGGTGGTATACAAAGCCTTCGCCATACTGCGTACAGCCAACGCCTGCACCGCATTCTCCTCTGGGCGCCCCTTAACCTCTGTGACCAACTTATTAATCGCCTTAGCCACCGAACGACCCTTAGTAGCCTTGAAGTGATAGCCAAATTTCAGCACAAAATCGCGGAAGCGGGTGAGTTTCTCCTCGTTCGGCTCGTCATGTACTCGATATACCATCGGGCGCTGTATCTTTTTGCCCTTAATCTCCTTATACGTACAATACTCTGCCACCTTACGATTGGCCAAAAGCATAAACTCCTCGATCAGTTGATTCGACTCCTTCTGCTCTTTGGTATATACGCCTAACGGTTTCCCTCGTTCATCGAGAATAAATTTAAACTCAGCTCGCTCGAAACTCACAGCTCCACTCTTGAAGCGGTTACGGCGCATCTTCTGAGCCAAATCATTCAACACGCCAATCTCCTCGGCAAAATCTCCGACACCTGTCTCGATACGGGCTTGCGCTTCGGCGTATGTGAAGCGGCGATCGGAATAGATCACCGTACGACCAAACCACTCGCTCAGCACCTCAGCATCCTCATTCAGAGTAAAGACTGCCGAGAAGGCCAACTTCTCCTCATTAGGACGAAGCGAGCATAGTTCGTTACACAACCTTTCGGGCAACATCGGCACAGTACGATCAACCAAATAGACCGAAGTACCTCGCTCCTGAGCCTCACTATCAACCACCGAACCTGGACGCACATAATGGGTTACATCGGCAATATGCACACCGACCTCCCACACACCATCCTTGACCTTACTGATCGACAGTGCATCGTCAAAATCCTTAGCATCGGCGGGGTCGATAGTAAAGGTTGTCACCGAGCGGAAATCGCGGCGAGAGGCATAATCCTTTTCGGTGATCTCGGCACTGATGGCATTTGCAGCATCCTCCACCTCCTGCTCGAACTTATAAGGCAGATCATACTCGGCCAAGATAGCATGCATCTCTGTATCATTATCACCCACGCGACCCAACACATCGACAATCACACCACGTGGAGAGCGATCCCCCTCACGCCAATCGGTGATACGGAATACCACTTTATCACCATCCTTCACTTGAGGATACTCCTTACGTGAGAAGAAGATATCCATCTGCAACTTACGGCTGTCGGGGCGTACAAAAATTGCCGAACGACTCACCTCAGCCACTCCGACATATTGTTTTTCACTACGCTTTATCACACGCGTAATGGCACCTTCTGGATTATCGCCATCGCGTTGCGCAAGGCGCTGAAGCACAACCTCGACAAGATCGCCATCCAAAGCACACGCCGTAGCTCGCGGATTGACATAGATTTCATGCTCAAGACCTTCGACCTTCACATAGGCCGCACCTGAGCTAATAATCTCAACCACACCCTCATAATGTGGGAGTTGAGTATATGAGAGTTGGAATTTATCTCGTCCTGAGGCTACCACAACCCCATCGGCGATCAACTCCTCAAGAATATCCTTGACCATATAGCGGCCTTCACGAGTATTACCACCTGAGGCCGATGCAAGATGTTTCAGAGTAAAAACCCTATCGGGGAACTCTCTAAACATATTCACTATGAATGCCGAACGGATATTTTTACCATCTCGGCGCTGCTCCTCGCCCTTAGCTCGGCGAGATTCTCTCTTTTTCGACTGTCTCATTTGTTCAAAATACTCAACGTAAGTTCATACATAAAATTCTCACCCACCGTCATAGCCTTTTCATCGGGCAAAAATGTAGCCGTCTGTCGGACACCCGACCTGCGACCAACACCCAAACGGTAGTAGAGTGATGGGTAGATGTGAGAGTAATGGCCAAAGTCATCACAACATGGCGTACGATCCAAATCGACAACCTTCAATCCTAAACTATCGGCCAACAGCATGGCTTCATAGCTTAAGTGAGTATCATTCTCAACACTCGGATAACCCTCGTTGATCTCGGTCTCGATCTCCACATCATGTTTATACTCCACCTCCTCGGTAATGTGTAGTATCATATCTTTCACCCTCACTCTTAATTTTTCATCGTGTGCTCGCAATACACCTTGCAGGCGCACCCTATCGGGGATTCTCTCTGCTGTACCGTCTGCTTCAACCTTACCGATCGAAACTAAGCAGAGATCGCTACCAAGCGAACTTAGGCGTAAAATCATATCAGCCATCGCCACAATAGGATCTTTCGCTCCACTACCAACTGAGTCTCCACCCATCGCGCCACAACACCCTGCACCGCGAATTGTGAAACTGAGCAGATCTTTCGAAGCCATAAATCGCCCTGGACAGAAGCCCACCTGACCTACTTCCAATTCGGGATCTACCTGCTCGCCAATCACTGCCGCCACATCATACTTGCCAAATGGATTCTGAGCCAAGATCTCCTTTACACCTCCCGAACAGCCACTCTCTGAGGTGTAAAACAGAGCAAGCAACGTACCTTCAAAATCGCGTTCAGCGGCAAGGCGTTTCAGCACTCCATACACCACCGCCGCATGGAAATCATTACCCGCAGCGTGCATTACGCCACGATTCTGAGATGCAAAATCCACTCCCGTCAGCTCCTCCACAGGCAAAGCTCCGATCTCTGCACACACAACAACGCAACGCTTCAGATTACCTCGGCGACCCTCAACACGAGCCAAAACGCAATCGGATGCCATAGCACAATGTTCGATAGCGAGCTCCGAGAGGCATTCGGATATAAATTGTGCTGTTACATGCTCCTCACCAATCGGATTGGGATGACGATGCAGATATGCCCTAAACGCTTTTGAATCCATAATCTTATGGCAAAAAAATCTACTTGAAAATTGCTTAAATCTATTTTATCTTTTTCGGGCGCCAGCGAGCGGCAACCTTCTGTAATTGTGCGACATATTCAGGCGTTGTACCACAGCAACCACCAATCATATTAACCATCGAAGCACGACACAACTGCTCCATAGCCTTAGCAAAATGGTTTGCTGCAACGCGAGGTTCGCCCGCCGATGGATATACAACAACAGGCTTATCTGTCGTAGCAGCCAGATGTTTGAGTGCCGACTCCAATGGCTTCACACCATTCGAGCAGTTAAATCCGACCATCGCAACCTGCTCCATCGGAATATCTCCAAAGAACTTAGCGATTGTTGCTCCGCTGGCCACACGACCATCAATACGCGACAACACCGCCGACACCACAATCGGAATCTGAGCATCCAACTTTCGGCACTCCTCCACCGCAATAGTCACATTCTTTGCATCCATCGCAGTCTCGATCAAGATTATATCTACGCCACCATCAATCAAGCCTTTCAGCACTTGAGAGTAAGCCTCGGCTACTACTTGAGGTGTAGTGTCATTGGCAAGGGTCAGATTACGTGTTGTTGGGCCCACCGAACCTGCCACATAGCGTGGTTGCTCACTTGTAGAATATTCATCCGCCATCGCACGCGCCAACTTCGCACCCTCCAACGCAAACTCATAGGAACGAGATTCCAACCCACCAACTTTCAGCGAAAGAGCATCAGCACAGGTGGTATTTGTAGTAATTACATCTGCTCCAGCTTCGAGATAAGAGCGGTGAACGGCCTTAACAATTTCTGGATTTTCCACATTGAGTCGTTCCAACTCTCCTCGCGCACCCTGACTGAGCAACTGAGTGCCCATCGCACCATCCAAAAGCAGAATTTTTCGTCTTAAAACCTCTTCTAAAACCATAACCCTATCGCTTTACAATCTCCACTTCGTAGAGTTTATTCCAATTCTTACCCGTTACAAAAATTCGCTTCTGCTCCTTGTCGTATGCTATGCCGTTGAAGACATCTGTTTCATCGGTCACATCCTCATCTTTCAACAAATCAGAGAAACTTACAACGCCCTCAACAACACCCGTCTGAGGGTTGATGATCAAGATCTCATGGGTGGTATATACATTCGCCCAAATTTTTCCCTCGATCCACTCCAACTCATTGAGATATTCGATTGCGTGACCACGCAGAGTGACGGTGATTTTACCCTCGCGCTTAAAGGTCTCAGGATTAACCTTATAGATGTAAGTCGAGCCATCCGACATATAGAGCGTCTGTCCATCTGTCGTCAAACCCCAACCCTCACCTGGGTAGCGCTCATTTTTAAGCAGTTTACCCTCTAAATTATAGATATGGGCAACATTATTTGTCCACGTAAGCTGATAAACCTTATCTCCGAGAACTGTAATTCCCTCGCCAAATTCGCTCTTAGGCAGGCGTGCCAGCACTTGAGTCTTACCGCTTTCAAGGTCAACCTTCTGCAAAACCGATTTACCCCACTCACCTGTACCTTCCCACAATACGCCATCGACATATTGCAATCCTTGAGTATAACTCTTGGTCGAGTGTGGGTAGACCTTCTTTACCACATATCCATACTGCACAGGCTCTACAACCTTACGTTGCTCCGAGCCGATAGATTGATTTCGTTGCGATCCGCAAGCCATCACCGATGCCACCAAAATCAATGCGATTAAAAACTTTTTCATCTTACATAAATATATTTGGAAACAAATATACTGAAAATTTTATAAACATCATTCAACTTTTCGGCCGCATCATCCCTCTCCGAACAAAAAAAGAGATTGCCACACGACAAAATGTAGCAATCTCTGTTCTAAAATAATCCGCATGGACTTTACAAGCGATCCTTCTTCACACCCTCGAAGGTCATCTTCACAGGCAGGATATTGCCATTCTGATCGAAATGAAGTTCATCAATACAAGTCACTCGATTGTCGCGTTTGTTAGACTCCAACGGACGGCGATGATATACGATATAGTATTTACCACTCTTAGGGTTGTGAATCACCGAGTGGTGACCCGCACCGCGTGCTACCTTATCATCCTGCTGGAGAATTACACCTCGGCGCTCAAATGGGCCAAAAGGAGAATCTGACACAGCATAAGCCACCTTATAATTAGGGCCTGTCCAGCCACCCTCAGGGGTGATGGAGTCCTTTTCTTCGGGAGAAACTAATATTCTCGTTGCAACGACGGTC
>CAYTGT010000129.1:0-5405 GCA_964437405.1 uncultured Alistipes sp. | reverse complement strand
AATCACAAGAAAAGAAAATTTGCCAAAATACGCTAAAACACAATGTTTTGCATATCATTGGCAAATCTTGGAAAATAGGTAAAAATACCATATAATTTACTGAGCGTAAATGAGCATTTTGAGGGCGAGTATAAGGACAAAGTAGCATTGTTAGACAACTTCTTCTACTCTTGGACTTTCACTATACCCTTCTTCGATTGGCCATCGACATAGATATACAACGGTTTATCAAACTCCACACAACGCAGATATTCACCATCGAAGATCGCCTTCTCTGAATCCAACTGCTTAACATCGAGCACCCCATCACCCGCCGAAGGATTCAGCGAGAGATAACCCACGCCTAACGAGGTGACATTCTGGAAGAAGTGCGTTCCTTGACTCGACTCTATATTAAAGTTTGGCAACGCCGACTCCACAATCACACGCGCCTGAGAAATATGAGCCCACTTGACAGGCACACCGAGATTAGGATCAGACGAACCCCAACGACCTGTACCAATCAAAACATACTCCTCGCCATCTTGCAACATGCGCTTATTTATCTCAAATAATTCATCGGCAATAGCTTGAGTCTTAAGCGAAGAGAAGGCATCAAATTTCATATAAACCACTCGCTTGATATCGCGCATTAGGCCCACGCCCAACGCACTCTCCGAGAAGACAATAGCCCCCGAAGTATCGACCTTCGACCAATCGAGTTTCGCGCTCTCCTCGTTACGAATAATCGGACGAATCTGCAACAGATTAAAAATTTGCAAATCGCCCTGCTCGACATCCATATTTACGGCAAACTCAATCTCCACAGGGCAACGCATCTCCTCCTCGCCCATACGCAACATATCCTTAATGATATCAGCCAACGGGAAAGAGCCATACTTCAAAATACGGTTAAAGGTGATAACTCTGAAATAACGCGACAAGGTAGGACTTTCGCTAATGCGGCTATTCTGATAATCAAAATATGAGCAAGTGTATTTCGCATTGCGGAATTTAGCAATTTTCGACACAGGGATACGCTCGATATTGACCGCATCATCGGTCGAAGAACGAAAACGCGAAGGATCCAAACTCATCGCCATCACTTCAGTTTGAGCATCCTGCACAGTAAGTTCCAACGTAGAGGTCTGCAATGCCTTATCGGGGTAAGCAGGCGAGAAGCGCAGGCTCTTACCACCATCCACAACAGCCTTACCCAAGCCCATCACGATATTACAAACACCATCTTCGGCCTTCTCGTAACCAAGCGGATAGAGGTTTTGAGAGCGTGCCACGCCCGACAATGTAGGGAAATAATAACCATTCTCCTCCGTTCCGCACACCTCTTGAATCAAAACAGCCATCTTCTCCTCCGAAATCAAATTTTGCGAAGATTGGATATAGGCACGCGAAGAGGTGTAGTAAACCGAAGCATAGACGCTCTTTATGGCACGAACCAACATTCTGAGCATCTGGTCATCATCCTCGCATCGAGGAATCATATATGTAGAATAGATACCCGCAAAAGGCTGATAGTGAGAATCCTCCAACTTCGATGATGAACGTACCGCAAGCGGCTTATAGCAAGTCTTGACAAATGCACGCAACTTCTCATGAAGATCAATCGGCAGAACCGAATTGAGGAACTCCGACAAAACGGTATCATCATCGGTCTCTTGCGAGATAACATATTTCAGACCGTTCAAGCGTATAAACTCGTCAAAATAGTCTGTCGCCACTACCAAACTGCGCGGAATCATGATACGCACATTTGGATATTTATAGTAGTGGTTATACTTGGCCAACATACTATTCATAAAGGCCAAACCTCGCGCCTTACCACCGATAGAGCCCTCTCCCAAACGTGCAAAACCAATAGCATCGCTGTAAGTCTGTTCGTCAAACTGCGCCACCACACCCTGACCAAGCATAGTTCGGTAATCCTTGAACATACCAACCAATGCCGCGCGGTGTTCGGCTGTAGATTTGAAGTGACTACTATTGATACTGCGCAACAACTTAGCCAACGGGAACATACCACGAGCATACAACCACTTTGAGAGGTGCATCTGCGAAAGGTGGTACTCCAAAACATCGTCTGGCACAGTGGCAATCAACTCCTGCATCTGCTTCAGATCCTTCGCCTGACCGACAATATCTCCACTGCTGAGATCGCGGAATACGAAATCGCCAAATCCAAACTCGCGCAGAACAACATCCTGCAACTCCTGAAGCAGGGTCTTTGATGATTTAGAGATAAATCCCGCACCGATCTGCTCAGCTACGGCAGAAAGCGTATCTTGCGAAGATTGCATGATCACAGGCAACCAGGGCATCTCACTCTTTATCTTGCGGCAGATTTCCACGCCCGCTTCTGGATTCTCATCCTCGCTACTATCGCCCGATTTCATTACAAGGCCGACATCGGATATCACGCCCAACAGATTGCCTTTATATCGCTCGTAGATATCCATCGCTTCGGCATAGTTCGTAGCGAGCAACACCTTCGGACGGGCACGTTTACGGAATATCTGCTGTTGTTCGTTGTAGGCATCCTTCAAAAACTCGCTATTCTGCAACAAGATAATCCTGTACAACTCTGGCAGATAGGTCGAATAGAAGCGGATCGAATCCTCGACCAACAAAATCGCCTGCACGCTACCCTCCAAAATATCTGACTCGGCATTGAGTTTATCCTCCATCAGCTTGATAATGGCGATAATAAGGTCGGTATTTCCATGCCAGCAGAAAATATTGTCAATCGCATCGCACTTCTGTTCATCAATCTGACGATAGATCTCCTTCGAGAAGCTGGTCAACAACACCACAGGCAACTGAGGATTGATCTGCTTAACGCGGCGGGCAAAATCAAAGACATTAGGCTCACCGACATTATACATCGTCAGCACAAAATCAAAATCACTTCTCTCCGAGAGTAACTCCAACGCCTGAGAAGTGGACTCAACACGCGTCAACGAAGGTGGATTACTCATATTGAGTTCCATATACTCGCGATTGATCTGGGACTCGATATGGCCATCTTCCTCAAGGATATATCCATCGTATGTGCAACAAACCAAGAGTATCTTATGGATACGATGTTGCATAAAATGGTGTTTGGTCTGACTCTCTGGAGTCAAGTATGCATGATCTTGCATCGGCGCAAAAATTAATTCATCAACATAAATATCTTCATCTCAGACCTCTGCCCGAAAGCCGAAAAGAGATAAAATCATACAAATATACGAAAACTTAGAAAAATTCAGAACGAATTTACTATTTTTGTGAAACGCGATTTATAAATATCGGATTTTTTACTATTAGTGTTGTAGTTTGATTTTTTGTCATTCCACATCACAAGCCAAATGTGAGTGATTATTGGAATCTCTACACTCGTTTTTGTTGATAGAGACTCCAAACCTCGCCTATAAATAGGCTCAGTGGAGTGACGTGCTGAATTGGCCATATTACCCTCTTCAGCAGAACTTCTGCCACCTCACAAACACCCATTACTGTTACGGGGAAGGGGAAACGGTTTTTACAATATTGAAAGTATTTAATTTCGTAAAACATTTTAAAACAATGAAAGTAGATCCAAACGAACGAGCGGCTCAAGCCCGACAATATTTTCTCGCAGGATACAACTGCGCACAATCGGTATTTTTAGCCTACGCCGACATCACAGGGTTGGACAACAAGTTGGCGGCCACAATCTCAGCCCCATTTGGCGGAGGCATGGGACGCTTAAGAGAGGTATGCGGAGCTGTGAGCGGAATGACGATGGTAGTGGGAATGTTATACCCCAACTCCGAGCCTAACGACACGCCCCATAAAAAGGCAACATACGCCGCAGTGCAGGAGTTGGCCGAAAAGTTCCGCGCCAAAAATGGTTATATAGTTTGCCGCGAGTTATTAGGTTTGGCTACTACAAAGGATGAGCCGACCCCATCGGAGCGCACTCAAGAATATTATAAGCGCCGCCCATGTGCCGACTATGTTGAGATCGCCGCACGTATCGTAGGCGAAAAGATCAACTCAATGGAATGACAAGCAAGCGGGATTCAAAATTCGTCTGCATCATAAAAAGATGAATCATCAAAGCTGTACCCTTTAGATTAAACTACTAATAATAAATTTGTTACCAAATAAAATAATTACCGCAATGAAAAAACTACATGTAATTATTGCTGTGCTTGCAATGTTCTCGATTATAAGTTGCGAGAAGAACGAAACGGAGAATATTGACCCAAGTGACAAAATCGAGCAACCATCAAACTGCATCTACTACACCACCACCGATGGTAAAAAGCTCACACCTTACCAAACAGAATCTGCGTGTTTTGGCACATCCCTCGTATCCAACACCTATACAGATGATCAAGGTGTACTTGTTTTTGAAGATACTGTCACTTCAATTGGAGATGAAGCGTTCCGTGGTTGTGCAAAGCTTGCAAGCATCTCTATCCCCAACGGTGTCACCTCTATTGGAGACAAAGCATTCAGAGCTTGTTCTAGCCTTGCGAGCATTGCCATCTCTAACGGCGTTACTTCGATTGGGAACGAAGCATTCTCTATGTGTTCGATACTTAAGAATGTCGACATTCCCAACAGCGTCACCTCGATTGGAGATGAAGCATTCCGTGATTGCCCAAAACTTTTAAGTATCACCATTCCCAACGGAGTAACTTCAATCGGAAAGGGCACATTCTTTTATTGTTCAAAACTTAAGAGCATCTCCATTCCCGACAGTGTTTCTTCTATTGGAGAAAAGGCTTTCTATGGCTGTTCAAACCTTGCAAGCATCACTATTCCCGACAATGTTGTCTCAGTTGGAGAAGGTGCGCTCTCTGGTTGTTTGAATCTTGCAGAAATCAAGAGCAAGTTTGCTTCGGGTGATGGAAGATGTTTAATCATTGATGGCGTCCTCCACGCTTTCGCCCCCGCAGAGCTCACCGAATACACAATCCCTGAGAATGTTACTGCGATTGGATATTGTGTATTCTATGGTTGTTCAAACCTTACAAACATAAATCTACCCAAAGAGATTACCTCGATTGGAGGTGAAGCATTCCGCGATTGTTTGAGCCTTAAGGATATCGAACTTCCCAATGGCGTTACTTCAATTGGGGAAGCGGCATTCTTCAGATGTTCGAGTATTTCGAGCTTCACCATTCACCCAAGTGTTATTTCGATTGGAGAGAGGGCATTCCAAGGTTGTTCAAACCTTACGAGCATATATTGTTTACCCTCTACACCTCCAAGTGGAGGAAAAGATATGTTTGTACAAGGCTTTTCATTGCTTAAAATATATGTGGATACCAAAAATGTATATGCATACAAGACAGCTCCGTATTGGAAGGACTATGCTTCTAATATTACGGACCACGACTTCTCATAACACAAAGACGGCAAAGCAATTACGCTTC
>CAYTGT010000128.1:0-5430 GCA_964437405.1 uncultured Alistipes sp. | reverse complement strand
AAAGAGTTATAAAGCTTTCAAATAGCAATCCCTAAAATTGAAAAACGAGTAATAATTAAACAATGTTAATTTTTATTAAATTTTTTTGTTAATTAATATGTAATGATGTATCTTTGCAGAGTATTTTTCTCTTGAAAAAGAATACAATAAACATTACAAACGTACAAAAATTAATGCTTATGGTTAGGAAAATTGTACTTTCATTAGTTGCTGTTCTGGCAGTGAGCTTCGCGGCTTTAGCGCAGAACATGCAGGTAACAGGTACTGTTGTTGACGAAGCAGGTTATGCTATAGCTGGTGCGACTGTAGTCGTAGATGGCACCAACACAGGAGCTGTTACAGGTGAGACAGGACAGTTCTCGGTTAATGCACCGAAGAATGGTTCGTTGACAATCTCTTTCATCGGCTATGAGGCACAGGTAGTTGCTATCAATGGTCGAGGAAAGCTTAATGTTGTTCTGAAGCAGGATACTCAGAACATCGACAACGTTATCGTAGTTGCCTACGGTACAACAAAGAAGGAGGCCTTTACAGGTTCGGCTTCAGTTATGAAGTCAGAGGACTTGGATAAGCGTCAGACTTCTAACGTATTGAACACTTTGGTAGGTTCTGTACCAGGTCTTCAGATGCGTGGTGCATCTGGTGCTCCAGGTTCAACAGGTTCTATCAATGTTCGTGGTCTTAGCTCATTGGAGGCAAGCACAGAGCCACTTATCATCGTTGATGGTGCTCCTTATTCAGCTTCATTGAGCAACATCGCACAGACCGATATCGAGTCTATCACCATCTTGAAGGATGCTGCTTCTGCTGCATTGTATGGTGCTCGTGGTGCTGCTGGTGTAATCTTGATCACAACTAAGAAGGCTCGCAACAAGGAGGCTACAATCAACGTAGACTTGAAGTGGGGTATCGGTTCTCGCGCTGCTAAGGATTACGATGTAATCAAGGATCCAGGTGAGTACTATGAGGCTTACTATGCTCAGCTCTACAACAAGTATTACTATGGTGATGGCTTGGCAATGGATGCTGCTCACGCAAGCGCAAACAACAAGTTGCTCTCTGACTTGCAGTACAACGTATTCTCTTACCCTGCAGGTGAGTCTTTGATCGGTCAGGACGGTAAGCTCAACCCTAAGGCTACTCTCGGTCGCCGTTATGAGGCAAATGGTGAGACTTACTACTTGACTCCAGATGATTGGATGGACGAGACTTATCGTACAAGCCTCCGTCAGGAGTATAACGTAAACCTCAATGGTTCTTCAAACCGCACAAACTACTACATGAGTGTTGGTTACTTGAACGATGAGGGTATCGTTAAGAACTACAACTTCGAGCGTTTCACAGCTCGTATCAAGGCTGACTATCAGGCTAAGAAGTGGTTGAACGTAGGTGCAAACATCGGTTTTGTAACTTCAGAGTCACAGGCTCAGAGCTCTTCAGCTTTCGGCTTTACTTCTTACATCGCTCCTATCTATCCTGTTTACGTTCGTAAGGTAAGCTCAAGCGGTGTGCCTTATATCGCTCAGGATTCTCAGGGTAACAAGATGTATGACTTCTCTTCAGGTGAGAACTCATACCCAGGTTTGATTCGTCCATACGTTTCAACATCTAACCCACTCGGTATGAACGAGTACGATAAGAACGTATCTGGCGGTAACCAGCTCAACGCTACATTCAACGCTTCAGCTGATATCACAAGCTGGTTGAAGGCTAACGTACAGAGCACTATCACTTGGGGTGTTACAGACGCTTTGTCTACAGCTAATATGTTCGTAGGTAACGCTGCAACAACTAACGGTGCTGTTACACGTTCTAACACTAATTCATTCCGCGCTAACCACCTCCAGACATTGACATTCAACAAGATGTTTGGCGATCACAACGTAAACGTAATGGTTGGTCATGAGTACTATGAGACTTCTTCTCGTTATATCGCTGCTAAGTCACTCGGTATGTTCTCTCCAGACGTTCCTGAGATCAACGCTACAGCTGGTAAGGGTCAGGCTACTGCTAACTCTTATAAGTCTGGTTATAATGTAGAGGGTTTCATGCTTAGCGCACAGTACGACTATGCTTCTAAGTATTTCGGATCATTCTCTTTCCGCCGCGATGCTTCTTCATACTTTGCTAAGGAGAACCGTTGGGGTAACTTCTGGTCAATCGGTGGTGCTTGGATCATGTCTAAGGAGAACTGGTTGTCAGATGTTAAGTGGTTGGATATGTTGAAGTTGAAGGCTTCTATCGGTCAGCAGGGTAACGACTCTATCGGCTCATGGGCTTACATCGACCTCTACAACATTATCAAGAACACTGATACAGAGACTTCTACATCATTCTATCGTAAGGGTAACCCAGATATTACTTGGGAGACTACAACTAACTTCAACGTTGGTGTTGAGTTCAGCTTGTGGCAGGGTCGCTTGAGCGGTAACTTCGATGTATACTCTAAGAAGACTACTGACCTTTTGTTCTGGGTATCAATCCCTGAGTCATCAGGTTCACGTGGTATGTACGACAACATCGGTGACATCCGTAACACAGGTATCGAGCTTAGCCTTTCTGCAGATTTGATCCGCACTAAGATGGTTAACTGGAACGTAAGCGCTAACATCGCTCACAACAAGACTAAGATCCTCTCTTTGCCTGAGTCAAAGGTTGATCCATTGTATGGTGGTTATTCTGAGACAACTCCTAACGGTTACAACCAGTATTGGATGGAGGTAGGAGGTGAGCTTCAGTCACTCCACTTGCCACACTACGTAGGTGTTGACGCTCAGGGTAAGGCTATGTACCAGAAGACTGTTTACAAGACTGATGCTGATGGTAATGTAATGGCTGACAAGAACGGTCGTGCTATCGTAGATCACATCACTACTACATACGACTTCAACGAGGCTACAGAGTACGCACAGGGTTCAGGTATGCCTGATGTATTCGGTGGTATCTCTACAAGCTTGCGCGTAGGTAACTTCGATGTATCTGCAATCTTCGACTACCAGATCGGTGGTGAGATTAACGACTTGTACTATGCATCATTGATGTCTCCATCTACATCTCCTACAGGTGAGACTTTCCACAAGGATTACCTCAAGTCTTGGAGTCCTAACAATACAAGCTCTGATATTCCACGTTGGCAGTATCAGGATCAGTACACAGCAGCTGCTTCTGACCGCTTCATGACTGACGCAAGCTACCTTAACTTCCAGTCATTCGTAGTAGGTTATACAGTGCCAGAGAAGTTGTTCTCTCATAAGGCTAAGTTGCGTGTATATGTAGCTGGTGAGAACCTTTGCTACTGGTCAGCACGTAAGGGTCTTGATCCACGTTACTCATTCGAGGGTAACACATACGGTATCTCGTACTCTCCAGTGCGCACTATTACAGGTGGTATTCAGTTGACATTCTAATTTAAAGAGGAGAAACAGATATGAAAAATATATTTAAATTTGCAATCGTAGCACTCTCTGCGGCTTCTTTGATGACAAGCTGTATGAAGGAGATTGATCCGCAGACAAGCTACGCTACAAGCGATCAGGTTGCTGCTGCTCCTGGTGCGTTCGATATGTATGTCTCTGCGATTACCGCTTCTATGGTCGGTTCTTACTCTTTCGGTTCAAGCTATGCAGTTGACTTGGGTGGTTATCCAACATTCATGTTCCACTGGGGCGTTATGGGTCAGGACTTGGTAATCGAGGATGGTTCTACATTCTTCCAGTGGTATTCTTCAGGTCAGGCATTGGGTAACCAGTATCTCTACTGCCAGATGCCTTGGACATACTTCTACAAGTGGATTAACAACTGTAACATCGTTCTTGGTATCATCGGTGGTGAGCCAAACGAGTCTCAGATGGTTGGTGCTGGTACAGCATACGCTTGCCGTGCATTCTGCTACATGGACTTGGCTCGTATGTTCTCTCAGAAGACATACGCTTCAGATCTTCAGTCAGAGACTGTACCTTTGGTAACAGAGACTACTTTGGATCTTGCTAACAACCCACGTGCTACTAACGAGGTTATGTGGGCTCAGATCATCTCTGACTTGGATAACGCTGAGAAGTATTTGGCGGGTTATGATCGTGGTGCTGATACAGATAAGTTCGATGTATCTGTAGTTTACGCTCTTAAGGCTCGTGCATACCTCACAATGGAGGATTATCCTAACGCTGAGAAGTACTCTAAGTTGGCTCAGGAGGGTTACTCTCCACTTACAGAGGCTGAGTACATGGATCGCAACGCTGCGTTCAACACTTCAAACCACGCTTGGATCCACTCATTCACTTATGAGGCTTCTGACGCTGCTATCAAGGAGAACGACTCTGATACTAACTGGGGTAACCAGTGGTTCTTGGAGGGTCAGCATGGTTGCTGGTACGCTTCTAACTACGGTCAGCCAAAGCGTATCGATGCACACCTCTACTCTACAATTCCTGACACAGACTTCCGTAAGATGTGCTTCCTTGATCCTGTAGTTGATCAGTTGTCAGGTGCAGAGCAGGTAGAGTTCTTGTCTAACTATACTGACTATCCAGAGGTTGTAGCTCAGACTCCATCTGAGAGCGGTTACCTCGGTTACATCGTAATGAAGTTCCGCGCTGCTGGTGGTGATGCTGGCCGTAAGGATAACTACTTGGGTACAGTAGTTGCAGTTCCATCTATCCGTGTTGAGGAGATGATCTTGATCGAGGCTGAGGCTATCGGTATGCAGGCAGGTCGTGAGGCTGAGGGTATCGCTAAGCTCACAGCATTTGCTAAGACTCGCGATGCTGCTTACGAGTATGATTCAGCTCTTTCATTCCGCGACAATATTTGGTGGCAGCGCCGTGTTGAGTTCTTCGGTGAGAGCGCACTTGCTACATTCGATATCAAGCGTTTGAACAAGGGTATCACACGTAGCTACACAGGTACTAACCACATCGAGGGTTACCGTTGGAATACTACAGAGGTTCCACAGTGGATGCACCTCTGTATCGTACAGACTGAGACCAACTACAACCGCGCATGTACAAATAACCCAACACCAATCCAGCCATCAAGCGATTCTGAGCCTGCATGGTAATAAATTGAGAGTTTGATTATGAAAAAGTATTTATATTTGCTTTTTGCTGCCTTTGTAGCAACTACAATGGTAGCATGTACCGAGGAGGTTGGTACAGAGCCAGGTAACGACCCAACAGCGGTAGCTACTATCTATGAGTTGGCTGCTCCTGCTGATGTTGATCCTGATACAACATGTAAGATCCGTATCGCACCTAACTCAACATCTAAGAAGATGTGGGTATTGGCTGAGTTGGAGGCTGATAAGGAGGCTTATGTATCATCTAAGGGTGAGGCTGCATACCTTAAGTATGTAAGTGAGAATGGTACACTTTATGAGGCCATCGATCAGGATATCTTGTTCGAGAACTTGGCTGGTAAGTATGTTATCACAGT
>CAYTGT010000127.1:0-5466 GCA_964437405.1 uncultured Alistipes sp. | reverse complement strand
TTATCCCTTCAGACTCATCAACTCTTTGAGTAATGAAAGATTGTATGTAGCTTCGCTGACACCTGCTTTTTGCGCCTTCTCAAAGAGTGTCATGGCTTCGGTATAATTTCCGTTCGCCATTGCCATTATACCTCGCGAGTTCATTGCTTCGGGCATATCTTGTGGTACAGAACTTAGATACTCCGCAGCTTGCGCGTAGTTGCCGTTTGCCATTGCCACATTTGCGGCGTTGACTCTTGCTTCGCTGGAGTTGGGGAAGTTCTCTACCGCCAAAATTATGATGTCGTTCCACTCCTTACTACCCTTCTCGTATGTGAGTGCGATCATGTAGATGTCGGCTAACGATAGCTCGGCAGGATTCGTTTTAAGTATCGCTTTTGCCTCGTCTACACTCTTTGATTTTACTTTGTGGTCAACGGTGATTGTTGTTGTGCGTAATTTCGGATACCATGTGCGCAACATAAAGTTGTATTCGACAGGGTATTGTTGGCGGATCGCGTGGTTTTTGTCTTCGGGTTTGATGCTTGGATCATCAATGATCGCAACAATTTTTAGGTAGTTGCTGATGTAGCTGTTAAGCAGCATCTCGCGAAGTTTTGCCCAATTAATAGGACCTGAACTGATGGATGAATTAACCTTTGATAAATTATTGTCGCTTAAGTATTTGTTTGTTTGCTCAGCTCGTTTTTGAGCTAAGTTACTGTTGAAGTTGTAAGGGCCTTCTGGTGAGGCGTATCCTGTCAATTTTACAGACTCTATATCGCTCGCACTCATCGCCTTGCGAATCTGATCCGAGGTTTGATTATTACCCATAAAATCCATGTTAATCTGACTCTTATTCACAGGGAAATAGATGTTGAAAGTGGATGTTGCAATCTGGGAGTCGCTCTGCTTTGGAATGGCGTATGCCATCTTGAGCTGCGGTGTGATATCTTTCACGCTTTTTGATGTAGTTTGCGTCTGTTGTGCAGGAGTGGAGAGATTGGATATGGTGATTATATCCTCGCTATATGGGGTGTCGTGGCAAGCACACCACTCTTCGCGCAGGGTAAATTCGGCATTCTGCATCCAACTCTCGTATGGCATATCGTATTCATAACTCACGCTCTGTTCCTTTCGGTTGTGGCGGCGGATATAGATGTCGGATGTGGGGAATTGGTTGTCGTTGTGGCGTTGGTGAACGATAGAGCGTCTACGGCCATCAATAATTATTGCGGGCATCTGCACCAACTCCTGACCATCGGTCAGATAAGGTGTTACTCTCAGCGAATGGTTCGATTTGATCTTCATCTGGCTCATATCCACCGTCATGCTCACATCCATGCGTCCTGCATTTTGTTCTGTTTTGATGTCGGAAATTGATAGTCCGTTGTCGGTAATTACGATTTGTGCTCTCATTTCACAGAGTGAAAATATGGCAATCGCTACTAAATATATTTTAATTGATAGTTTCATCGTGTTTCAGTATTTTGAATCTGTGTTGAATTTTACTAAGGTATAGTTTTGTGATAGTGAACCTTATACCCATCGACTCATTGGTGTAACCGATTTGTTATTGTGAGAAATCGTGCTTAGAATAGATATACAAACGAAATAGCAAGTTTTGTGATACCCCAATAATTTTTGTTGCCAGAGTTGGTAACTTTCTGATCGTAATTCTCACCTGTGTAACGGTCGTACCATGAGTGGGCATAGCCGACACCTATCTCGGCCTCCAAATTCCAATGTTTGCCGAGCATCCAAGCGTAGCCGTATGCTATGCCGCCGCCCAAAGCATGTCCTTTGTAACGGGCATTGTCTAACCCCTCCCAAATTGAGAAAGGAAAGGTTGAAAGATTGCAAAGGTTGTAACCGCCACCGATAAGATGTACTCCGAGAAAATGGCCGTTGAAGCGCTCGCAGGTCCAATAACGGAACTCAGGCTGTACGAGCCAATGTTTCCACTTGCGAGAGTGTGAGAATGTGAATGGATTGAAACCCGCCGAGATGTCGAGCGTTGTCTGCTCGCCCATGCCGATCTCGATACCTAAATTGGGAGATGTTGTTGCCCAATAGAGCAGATTGGTCTTCAGACCGATACTTTGGGCGTTGCTTTTAGCTGAAAATGCTGTCAGTGCCAGCACGATAAGTAGAAATTTTTTCATAGTTTGAAGATTGTCTTATTACACGTATTCGTGAATCTTCAAACTTCGCACCAAACCCGTATTTAGTGAGCGTGAACGGCTGAAAAATTAGCTAAAAAAGAGATGTTACGCCTTGCAGGGCGAGTAGCATCAGCAGATATCGGGTGAACTTACCGACAAACATTGTAAACGTGGTGATATAGACATTGGCACGCATCAGACCAAGCAGAATGATAATCACCTCGCCTACCCACGGAAGTACGCCGAAGAGTCCCATCCAAGCCCCATATTTGCGGACAAAACCATCGACTCGATCCATCTTCTCCTGCTTGATTCCGAGCCATCGCTCGATTTTCTGCATATTTCCCAAATAGCCTAAATAGTAGCAAACTAATCCGCCTAAGGTGTTGCCGATTGAGGCTGAGATGAGGCAGAGAGTTGGGTCGGCGCCCATCTCGACCAATACAGTTAATACCACTTCGGAACTGAACGGAAGTATACTGCCCGCCACGAATGCCGAGATGAAGAGTCCGATGTAACCCCAGTCGATAAAAAATTGTATTAACCCATCCATGCAAAGAAAAATGTAGACAAAAATACGCTTTTTTCTCTTTAATAGCGAATTTTTTGCCACGAAATAGTGTGATGCAGAGTAGGTTGAAAAATATTGTAAAAAATGAGTGAAAAAAGATGATGTAAAAGTGTACAAATTGGGATATTTTTCTTACCTTTGTACGAAATAAATACATAGTGTATGTCTGATCAAGTTCACATAGCTCAGTCGGTTTGTGGGTCGATAGCGAAGCATCAAGTGGTGAAGCGCTGGGATTCTTGTTTTTCGATTGTTGCTAATTCTTGTCAGAATGACGTTATAACTGTTTTCTTTTGTTAATATATGGGCGACTGTTTGGTCGCCCTTTTTGTGCATAAATATGGAGCAGCGAATAATTCTGAAAGGTGGTACAGTTGTACGCCGAGGCCGTAGTGAGACGCTCGATGTGGTCATTGGTGGTGGTAAAATTTTGACCGTTGCGGCCGATGTCGAGACTCAGCCACAGGATCGTGTTGTAGATTGCAAGGGCAAGATTGTGATGAGCGGATTGGTCGATCTGCATGTCCATCTGCGTGAACCAGGATTCTCGGCTAAAGAGACTATTGCCACAGGTACTACCGCTGCGGCACATGGTGGTTTTACTACCGTTTGCTCGATGCCTAATCTTAACCCAGCGCCCGACAATATGGAGAATCTTTCGGCGCAGTTGGATATTATCAAGCGTGATGCTAAGGTTAAGGTGTTGCCATACGCTACGATCACTCGTAATCGTTACGGTAGAGAGTTGGTCGATTTTGCAGAGTTGACTCCTTATGTGGCAGGATTTTCGGATGACGGTAGCGGCGTGCAAGGTGAGGATGTGATGCGTCAGGCAATGGCTGAGGTGGCGAAGTGTGATTCGATAATTGCAGCCCACTGTGAAGTGAATGATTTGTTGCGTGGCGGATATATCCATGATGGCGAATATGCTGTACGGCATGGTCATAAAGGAATCTGCTCGGAGAGTGAGTGGGCACAGATTGAGCGTGATATCAAACTTGTGGCCGAGAGCGGTTGCCAATATCATGTATGCCATATCTCAACAAAAGAGAGCGTGGCGCTGATCCGCGAGGCGAAGAGCCGTGGCTTGAAGGTGTCATGTGAGACAGCTCCCCACTACTTAACAATGTGCGATATGGATCTGCAAGAGGATGGCCGCTTCAAGATGAATCCTCCGATCCGTTCGGCGGCTGATCGCGATGCTCTGATCGAGGGTGTGAAGGATGGTACGATAGATGTCATTGCCACAGATCACGCACCTCATACGGCTGATGAAAAATCGCGCGGCTTGGCCCTCAGTGCGATGGGCGTTGTAGGTCTGGAGACTTCGTTTGCGGTGATTTATACTAAACTTGTTCGTGAAGGAATTATTACTCTGGAAAAGGCCGTAGAGTTGATGTCGGAGCGTGCGCGTGAGTTGTTTAAGATCGGTGGTGGTCTTGAGGAGGGTGAAGCTGCTGATATTGCAGTTTTCGATACTGAGCGCGAATTTACGGTTGATCCTGAAATATTCCACTCAATGGGTCGCAGTACCCCATTTAAGGGTTGGACGCTTAGAGGCGAATGTCTGATGACAATCGTTGATGGTAAAGTTGTATATGAAGCAAAATAATTAATAATATAATCTAATTTGAGAATGAAACCATTTACAAAAAAGTTAGTTCTTGAGAACGGCTCTGAGTTCCTCGGCTATGGCTATGGCGCCAATGTTGAGCGAGTGTGTGAGATCGTTTTCAACACTTCGGTGGTTGGATATCAGGAGATCCTCTCTGATCCATCTTGCGTTGATCAGATCGTGGTGATGGCCTATCCGCTGATCGGTAACTATGGTATTACCGATGAGGATTTTGAGTCGAAGGTGCCACAGATTGGCGGTATGGTAGTAAGAGAGTGTAACGAGAATCCAAGCAACTTCCGTTACACCAAAACTTTCTCTGAGACATTGGAGGAGTCGGGCATCCCTTGCATTGCAGGAGTAGATACTCGTCAGATTGTACGCATTATCCGCGATGAGGGCTCTCAGCGTGCCGCTATTGTCAATATCGACACCACTTTGGAGCAAGCTTTGGAGATGATTAAGAATACCCCACAGCCAGAGGATCAAGTAAAGAAGGTGAGCTGCCGCAAGCGTTGGTTCTCGCGTACACCTAACCACAAATACGACATCGTGGCGGTTGATTGCGGTATCAAGACATCTATCATCAGCAATTTTACTTGCCGTGGTTGCAATGTGACAATCGTGCCTTATAACACAACTCTTGATGAGATCATGGCCTTTAATCCTGACGGTATCTTTATCTCGGATGGCCCAGGTAGTCCTGAGCAGGTGCCAGAGGTGATAGAGTTGATTCGTAATATTGATGGTAAAATTCCACTCTTCGGTATCTCGCTCGGTATGGAGCTCATCGCGTTGGCATACGGCGCTAAGGTGAAGAAGATGAAGTGTGGCCATCACGGTGGTTCGGCTGTGAGAGATCTCACATCGGGTAGAATTGATATGACTTCGCAGGGTCACAGCTATGTGGTCGATGCCGAGTCAATTAGCTCTACTCGCTTGAGTGTTACTCACGAGAATGTATTGGATAAGACTATCGAGGGTGTGGAGTGCGTGAGCGACAGAATGTACGCAGTACAATTCCACCCTGAGAGTGCGCCAGGTCCACAGGACAGCACATACCTTTTCGATAAATTTATTAAACTGATGGAGGAGTATCAAAATGCCTAAGAGAACAGATATTAAGAAAGTGATGG
>CAYTGT010000126.1:0-5467 GCA_964437405.1 uncultured Alistipes sp. | reverse complement strand
TTGGGCGCAGGAGCGGTAGGAGCTTTGGCTTATACCTTTACCGACACATTCTGGGTCTCAGCTGTCGAGGGTGAGGTATATGCACTTTCATCAATGTTTACAGCACTTGTAGTGTGGCTGATGCTCAAATGGGAGGAGCAGGCCGATGAACCCCACTCAGCCCGTTGGATTATACTGATCGCCTACCTGATGGGACTCTCGATCGGAGTACACATCCTTAACTTGCTGACAATTCCTGCTTTGGTGTTTATCTACTACTTCCGTAAGTATGAGAACATTACAATAAAAGGGATGGCCTTGGCAACTTTGGTTGCGTTGGCGATTTTGGGCTTTATCAACGGTATAATCATCCCTTATACGGTATATTTCGGAGCGATGGTTGATGTCTTCTTCGTCAACACTTTGGGATTGCCCGTAAACCTCGGTATTTCACTATTTGCATTGGCTTTGTTGGGAGCTATTTTCTATGGCGTAGTACGCACCCATCGCGCAGGACGCAAGGTATGGAATCTGTTGTTGCTCTCGACACTGATGATTCTGATCGGATTCTCATCTTACGCTACGGTTACAATCCGCGCTGTGGCCAATCCGCCGATGAACAGTAACAATCCTAACAACCCGCAGGCACTACTCTCGGTGCTTAACCGCGACCAGTATGGAAACCGCCCATTGCTTTACGGTGCATACTACTCTTCACCGATAGAGGATTACACCGAAGAGACAAATTATAAGTTCAACCCCGAGACAAAGAGATACGAGAAGGTGACTCAGCTTACGGGTTACACCTATCCTTCGGAGTTCAAACACTTCTTCCCACGCTTGTGGCATCCTGGCAAGGGAGAGGCAGGTTATAAGCCTTGGGCCGCTTATCGCACCAAAAAAGATGTCCTGAGGGATGAAAACGGAGAGGTGATTCGTGATGAACAAGGTCGCCCGATGCAGGGTGATGTCTTGGATTTCGGACGCATGGTTTACGACAAGGAGACAGGAGAGACATTCGTAGAGCCTACATTTGGCGAGAATCTCTACTACTTCTTCACCTATCAGCTCAACTACATGTATTGGCGTTACTTCCTCTGGAACTTCGTGGGTCGACAAGATGATATTCAGGCCAGCGAGGAGACCATAGCGCATGGTAATTGGCTCTCAGGTATTAACTTTATTGACGAGGCATACCTCGGTCCTCAGACCGACCTGCCAAAAGAGATGAAGGATAACCCTGCGCGAAATACATACTTCTTCCTGCCATTCCTTTTGGGTTTGATCGGTTTGATCTATCAGCTCAACCGCGACCAAAAGAATTTTACGGTGGTGATGTGGTTGTTTATCATGATGGGTATTGCGTTGGTGGTATATTTCAACACCTGCCCTTCGGAGCCACGCGAGCGAGATTATGTATATGCAGGATCGTTCTACGCTTTCTGTATTTGGATCGGTTTGGGTGTATTGGCCATCCGAGACCTGTTTATTGCGGCCATTAAGCGAGACAGCAAGGGTATCGCCATCGTTGCCACAATCCTCTGCTTGGGTGTTCCTACAATCCTTGCCGCAGAGAATTGGGATGACCATAATCGTTCGGGCCGCACGATGGGTCGCGATATCGGTTGGAACTACCTGCAATCAACACCTAAGAACGCCATCATCATCAACTATGGCGACAACGACACCTTCCCTCTTTGGTTTAATCAAGAGGTTGACGGAGTGCGCACCGATGTACGCATCATGAACTCAAGCTATCTGAACGGTGATTGGTATATTGACGAGATGAAGAGTTGGTCGTATGATGCAGCTCCTGTGCCATTCTCGTTGCCAAGAAGCAAATACGACAGCGGCGTGAATGATCAGTTGCCTATTCGCCAGAAGGTTGATCGCGTGGTCGAGATTGGGGAGTTGATGGAGTTCATCAAAAGCGAGCAGAAATCAACAAAGATAGAGCTTAATGATGGTACATTGTTGGATTACGTTCCAGCACGCAAGATAGCAATTCCTGTCAACAAGGATAACGCCATTGCATCAGGAATCGTAAAGGCCGAGGATCGCGACTTGATGGTCGATACGGTATATATCACCATCCCAGAGCGCAAGAAGAATATCGACAAGAGCGAGATGATGATGTTTGACATGTTGGCCAACTTCGATTGGAAGCGCCCGATCTGTTTCACTCAAGTCTATATTTTGCAGGATTTCGGATTGCTTGACTACTTGCAATATGACGGCTACTCATATCGCCTTGTACCGATCTATACCCCATATCGTTCATCGTGGGAGATTGGCCGTATAGACAGCGACAACACATATCCGCTGATGATGGAGACGTTGCGTTTCGGCAACTTGGCCGACCCAAAGGTCAATGCTGACTTCTTTACGCAATACAACCTCACTGCATCGAAGGCTCGCGAGGGATTTGCCAGAGTGGCAAAGCAGCTCATCCGCGAAGGCAAGGAGACAGAGGCCAAACAGTTGCTCAACAAGGGTTTGGAGGTGTTACCTTCACCAAAGATTCGTTACACAGATGCCAATACCGTTCCATTTATCGAGGCTTATTACTCGATAAACGATGTCGAGGCAGCAGATAAGCTATTGAAGGATTATGCCGAGACTTTGATCGAGGGCATAGAGTATTATCTGCAATTTGAGGGGGCGATGGCTACGCTGATCTCAAGTCAGATTACCGATCGCATGGATAGCCTTTCGGAGCTGTACTATTTGGCGGCATACTCGAAGCGTGACGAGTTGTTGAAATTCTTTAACGATTACTATCGCACATTCGGCTACACAGACGAGGAGTTAATTTTACCTGGCACCGACCCTGTGGAGTTGTTAGACTCGGAGCAGATTAAATAATCGCACATAGAATAAAACAAAAAATATCTCGGACTTTCATCCGAGATATTTTTTATGCATGCGGAGTTATAAATCCTTACTTCACCATTCCTACATAGTTGTGTGGAGTGATCACGCGGAGCTCAGCCTTAACTGACTCTGGAACATCCAAGCCCTCGACAAACTCATGGATGGTCTCAGCTGTGATGTGACCACCTGTACGAGTCAAAGCCTTCAAAGTCTCATAAGGGTTAGGATATGCCTCGCGGCGCAAAATGGTCTGCATAGCCTCAGCTACAACAGCCCAATTATCCTCCAAATCTGCAGCCAACGCCTGCTCGTTCAAAATCACCTTACCCAGACCCTTCTGCAACGAGGCAAATGCAATCAACGCGTGAGCCATAGGTACACCCACATTACGCAAAACAGTAGAGTCAGTCAAGTCACGTTGCATACGAGAGATAGGCAACTTTGCCGACAAATGCTCCAAAAGTGCATTAGCAACGCCCAAATTACCCTCAGCATTCTCAAAGTCGATAGGATTAACCTTGTGAGGCATAGCCGAAGAACCAACTTCACCCTTCTTAACCTGCTGACGGAAATACTCCATAGAGATATATGTCCACATATCGCGAGCCAAATCCATCAAGATGGTGTTGATACGCTTCATAGCATCGAATGTAGAGGCTAAATTATCGTAATGCTCGATCTGAGTGGTGTACTGCGCACGTACCAGCCCTAAAGAATCTACAAAGTTATTACCGAACTCAACCCAATCTACATCGGGATATGCTACATGATGTGCATTGAAGCCACCTGTCGCACCACCAAACTTAGCCATAGGCTCGATATCCTGGAACTGCTCGATCTGACGCTCCAGACGCTCTACGAACACCTTGAACTCCTTGCCCAAACGTGTAGGAGATGCTGGCTGACCGTGAGTGTGCGCCAACATAGGCACATCCTCCCACTGCTCGGCCATAGAGTAGATCTTGTCGAGAAGCTCCTGCAACGCTGGAAGATATACTTCAGCAATAGCCTCCTCCAACAAAAGCGGAGTGGCGGTATTGTTAATATCCTGAGATGTAAGGCCAAAGTGTACGAACTCACGGTACTCGTTAAGACCCAAAGCCTCCAACTTCTCTTTCAAAAGATACTCGACAGCTTTGACATCGTGGTTAGTGACGCTCTCAATCTCCTTTACATGCTGAGCATCCTCCAAAGTGAACTCAGTGTAGAGCTTACGCAACTCATCGTATGCCGACTCAGGCACACCCTGAAGCTGTGGCAATGGAAGCTCACACAATGCGATAAAATACTCTACCTCAACTCGCACACGATAGCGAATAAGTGCATACTCTGAAAAATAATCCGACAAGACAGACGTTACTTTATTATAACGGCCATCTACAGGCGAAATAGCTAAAAGTTGTTGTGACATAGTTTGAAAATGTTTATTTGGCACCAAATTTAATACATTTTATCCATACTCGAAAGAGATATTTATCTTAAATGACGATTTTTTTGTAATTTTGCACAGCCTTATTCTTAAAACCATTTAGGCCAAACGAAAGATTATGAATATTTTTTCTGCAATAATAGACGCAATAGTCGCTTTCATTAGGAACAATCCGTTGACGGTTATGTTCATTGTGATGTTGGCAGTCTTTGCCCCATCTCTTTTCGGGTCGATTCTGATCGGCCTTTTGATCTTCGGTGTGATCATCATGGCGGTACCTTTGTTTATGTTCTTCAAGCTCTACCGTATGAGTCGCAAGGTGGAGAAGCAGGCAAAGAACCAAAGCCAACAGGGTTATTATACCCGTCAAGAGTACAGATCGTCACAATCTCGCAACGATGAGGGCGAGGTGAAGGTCTACGCCACTTCTCAGCAACAAGAGAAGCGCGTGAGTGAAGATGTGGGAGATTATGTAGATTTTGAGGAGGTAAAAGATCCTCAAAAGAAAATGTAATAGATTAATACGATGTTTTCGATTTTAGAGTCAATAGGCAAATATACATTGCTCATGCAGAAGGTGTTTTCGCGTCCTGAGAAGATGCGAATATACCGCGAGCGCATCTTGTATGAAATGGAGGCGTTGGGACTCAACTCCATCGGTCTGACGGCCATCATCTCGGTATTTATCGGATCTGCCGTAACTCTGCAGATGGCAATCACGTTGGAGTCACCATTCATCCCCCAATTTATGATCGGATATGCCACCCGCGAGGTGATGATTTTGGAGTTTTCATCAACCGTTGTGGCGCTGATTTTGGCGGGTAAGGTGGGTTCTAATATCGCATCGGAGATCGGCACAATGCGCATCACGGAACAGATTGACGCCTTGGAGATTATGGGTGTCAACTCGGCATCGTATCTGATTCTGCCCAAGATTGTGGCAACAGTATTCTTTTTCCCATTTTTGGCAATCTTCTCGATGCTTATCGGTGTCGCGGGAGGTTACGGAATAGCCATATTGACAGGGATCATGAATCCTACGGAGTATATTGATGGATTGAAATATTGTTTCTACACAAGCGAGGTAACATACGCCATTACGAAAATGGCATTCTTTGCATTCTTCATCACAAGTATTTCGGCTTACTGCGGATACTACGCCAAAGGCAACTCTCTCGAAGTAGG
>CAYTGT010000125.1:0-5494 GCA_964437405.1 uncultured Alistipes sp. | reverse complement strand
GGGGAGGTTGACCCACACGGGAATTAACTTCAAGTGATAGTTTAATTGACCTTCACTATCTTCCTCAATATCAACAACCGCCATCAATCCACCATCACGTGGAGGAGTACGTTGATTTGAAACAAAATTACCCATCGAATAGAGCGTAATACGACCCAAAGAATCGACCTCGTAGGGTTGTATAACATGCGGATGGCTACCCAAAATCAAATCTACGCCATGACGATGCAAAAACTCTTTAGTCTTGATTTGGGTGGGGTGTGGTTTACGTTCATACTCATTACCCCAATGCATCAAAGCCACCACACAATCACACTCCGAACGATCAATTGACCTTAGGTGCTGAGCCATGAGATTGGTATCAATCGGATTTACCACCACACCCTTAGGAATGGGGATTCCGTTGGTGGAGTAGGTATAGGCAACAAAGGCAAAGCGGATACCACCACGTTCGATATACTTTACAAAATTTTTCTGATAATCCACGCTGTCGGCATAGACTCCCACATGGTCAATGCCGAGAGAATCCAATATACGGGTAGTATTTTCCACCCCTCGCCGCCCACGATCTAAACAATGGTTATTGGCAAGGGTGGCAAGATCCACGCCTATACGTTTGATCTCCACGCCCAGTGCTGTGGGAGATTTAAAGGCAGGATAACCCGTATAAGGGCCTTGATCAGACAATGTGGTCTCAAGGTTTACGATAGAGATATCGGCCTGTCGAAATAACTCCTCGACATACTTGAAGCACTCAGAATAATCATAGCCGCCATCCTTCCGTTGAGCGGCCTTCAACTGCTCCTCATGCTGCATCAGATCACCGACAGCCACGATGCGAGCCTTACGCAATTTACGCACAGGCTCAGGTGGTGTAACAACTTCAGGCTGAGGCTCCTCAATAAAATATAAAGGGGCAAGCGCTATTGCTACCATCAGCAATATGGTGAGTAGTCGTGATATCATGAGTACGAAATTAACCATTTTTCACAGAATTGGTATTGCATAGCACGAAAAAATGCCAAAATTTTGTATCTTTAACAAAAATTTGAGCTATGGGAAATAGATATAGATGGTTTTTGTGTGCATTGTTCGCACTTTTGGTATCTTCAGCATGGACTAAGGAGATTTCGATAATTCCGTTACCAGCAAAGATGGAGGTCGGCGAGGGTGAATATCGGTTCGGCAAAAGAATTAAGGCTTCACTACCCAACGGTGATAGTGAATTTGAGTGGGTATTCAAGAACTTCGTGACGAAATTTGAGAGTGCTACGGATATAGATATCAAATTGACGCGAAATGCAGATAAGGCTGAGATCGAGATTATCAAGGATAAGAGTTTGACGGCTGAGGCTTATAATTTGAGCGTTAAAAGCAAGAAGATTTTACTCAAAGCGGCTGACGCTGCGGGTTTATACTACGCCCTATTGAGTTTAGAACAACTCATTGGTCGAGAGCTACTTGCTGGCGATCAATTAAACAATTGGTGCAGGTCTATTCCTTGTGTCGAAATAGAAGATAAGCCACGATTTACATGGCGAGGATTTATGTTAGATGAAGGACGTCACTTCTATGGCAAAGAGGAGATTAAGAAGATCATAGACGTGATGGCTCGATACAAAATGAATCGTTTTCATTGGCACTTGACCGAAGATCAAGGTTGGAGAATCGAGATAAAAAAGTATCCAAAGCTGACCGAGGTCGGAGCATGGCGCAATAGTCAAGTTTTGGGTTATGGTGAGGTGAAGCCCGATGGTAAGCGTTACGGAGGTTTTTACACTCAAGATGAAATACGCGAGGTGGTGGCCTATGCCAAAGAGCGATTTATAGAGATAGTGCCCGAAATTGATATTCCAGGACATTCGCAGGCGGCTGTGGCATCATACCCAGAGTTCTTAGCCTGTGACCCAGAGCAGAAGCATGAAGTGTGGCTATGGCAGGGGATTTCGACCGATGTGATCAATGTAGCGAATCCTCAGGCTGTGCAGTTCGCAAAAGATGTAATTGACGAATTGACGGAGCTTTTCCCATTCGGATATATCCACTTGGGTGGCGATGAGTGCCCTGTAAACAAGTGGCAGAAAAACGTAGCGTGCCAAGAGCTTTTGGCGCAGATTGGTTCGACAAATTATAGAGATTTACAACTACACTTCTACAAACAACTAAAGGATCACATAGCACAGAAACCAGCCGACAAACAACGTAAATTAATCTTCTGGAACGAGGTGTTGCATGGCAATATAAAGCCACTCGGAGAGGATATCACCATCATGGCTTGGGTGGGAGCTGATGCCGCAGCTCTACATGCCGCAAAGCAAGGTATGAATACAATCCTTTCGCCACAGATTCCATATTACATCAATCGCCGACAATCGAAACTCGCAACTGAGCCTCGTTCGCAGGGTTGGGGAACAGAGACCGTTGAGGCTGTTTACAACTATGTACCGATGAAAAATGCCGACACAAGCGATGTGCAGAGCCGATATTTAGGAGTGCAGGCCAACTTCTGGACCGAGTGGGTAGAGGAGGCCTCGATCGTGCAATATTTGATGTTACCTCGTTTGGCAGCAGTTGCTGAGGCGGGATGGACACCTCAAGAGAGAAGAAAATATGATGATTTCCTCGACCGCTTGCAAAGCGAAAGCGAATACTACAAGCTGAAGGGATTGAATTATGGTAAGCACGTGATAAAATAGTGCAAACGCCACAGAGTGGCGTTATACAAATAGTTCGGGACTGCACAACTTTCTATGTTGTATCAGTCCCGATTTCACATAATAACTATTTGCAGAGATGGTATGGTTTAGAAATTATACTGGATCATAATACTCACTCTATTAGCTGTCCCCTTTGCGGAGTCTACATTTTTGCGAGAGCCACGAAGGTACTCGGCCGCCAAACGCAGATTATCGGTCGCTTGATAGAAAACATTTCCGAAAAGATATGTACCTCGGCGGTAGCCATCTTCGGCAAAATAATATCCGTGATTTCGTCCAACATAAGCCGCCGAATATCCACCCGAAGCAAACAACTTGGTCGGGATGATATTAATCTGACCCGCAGCCTGCCATGCCCACATCGGCATAGTCTGAATCTTGTCGACATTCTCTGGGTTTGGAGTAAAGTCTAAGCCTCGGCCTGTAAGATCTTGGATGTAAGGCGTAATACCTTCGCCATAGATACCATTGAAAAAGAGTGAGAAGAAATCACAAGCCTCAATACGTCCCGAAGCCTGAACGCCCCAGCCTAAAAGACTTGTATTTTTGTCGGCAACAAGGTTGTGCATATACATATTACGCAGGATAGCCGAAGCGCGGAAGTGACTTTGGCGATTACGACCCCAAGCATATTGGATATACATCGGAAAATCGGGCACACGCTGCGAAATAGGCGCAAAAGTATCACCATAAGTACCGCTCACCGTAGGCATCTCAGCAGCAACACCCACCTTGAAATGATCCTCATAAAAGGCCTTTTCATAACGCAACAGAGTAGCGAATTTGAAATTATAGGCGTTAGGGCCCTGAAAATCGACAGTCAGCGGAGCGGCCTGCAAATCACAGAATGTAGTCACATCGCGACCAGCAGTAAAGCCGAGCAACGAAACGTATGCCGAACGCAGACGTGGGGTATAGCTAAACTCTTCACCACCACGGAAATCCATATCAACAAAAGCCACGACCTGACCAACCGCAGAACTATTAATCACAGCTTTGGTAAAGAGTCGCGAGGTGGTCGCATCCATCATCACACGCTGGCGGTTGGCATAGTTATCAACCACAGGGATGTCGTAGGGGATGAAGTCGATATTATCCACTGCACCCTTGAAATCATAACTCGTACGCAGGTTGATATATCCGCCGATACCCAACGAGAAACGATTATCCTGAGTCGAGAAGATAAATTGAGGGTTATGCACCTGCTGGAAGCCATCACGCTGAGTCATAGCAAAACCCTCGCGAGCTGCCGCCGCAGCCATCGAACGGCGAGCCATTGCAGCTTGCATAGGACAATCATAGAGAGTATCAACCTCCTCTACGGCAACCATGTAAACTGTCGGCTTATACTTACCGCCATGTCGTTGAGCAACTGCACTTTGACAGCAAAAGCCGATACCAAGCAAAATAACAAAAAGTCGAAGTGTTCTCATAAGCACAAAGTGTTAAATAATTCTATTTAGATAAAAAGTCTTATCTTTGCTTGCCCGACAGCCTTCAACGAGATTCGACAAGGCCGAGGGTTGCACTCTGTTTAAGCAACTCCTATGCCAAACGATTGGCACTGCCGAGACAGAACAGAATTTAAACCTTGGGTTATGGGTTGGATTATTGCACTTTGTTCGATAGCGATTGCGGGGTTGGATTGGCTCGCAGTAGGGCGATTCATGGATCGCCGTAGTCGGTTATTCAAGGGTGTGATAGGTGTGCTGTGGGTGATTGACCTGTCACCTCAAATCTTTTCGTTAGGATGTTTTCTCTTTACATCGGACAATCCGACAATAGTGTATCAAATATCGGGGTGGGTCTCATTTTTATACATGGTTTTAGCCGTTTCGCACGCACCATTGAGTTTAAGTTTGGTAGTATCTCGCCGCCGATGGGCATGGTGGTTAGGTGGCGCCACAATGGTCGTAGCGATAGGTATATTTTTATATAGTCTGATCGTAACTCGTACCGATTATGAGGTAAGAAAGGTCGTTATTGAATCTGATCGGCTACCACAGCATTTTGATGGATATCGCATAGTTCAGCTATCTGATTTTCATATCGGCACAATGCTTAATCCAGAGGCGGAATTGTTGCAGATTGCTAAGATCAGCAACTCGTTGCGCCCTGATATTGTCGCCTTTACGGGCGATATAATCAATATTCGATACAGTGAAATCGAGGAACCGATAGCCAAAGTGTTGCGTAAAATAGAGAGCAGAGATGGCGTTTTCACAGTAATGGGTAACCACGATTTAGGCGGATACATCAAAGACTCTACATCTTTGCCCCAAGAGGTTAATACCGCGCGTCTTATCAGTCGACAAGAGGAGTTGGGATGGAGGGTTTTAGATAATAAGACCAGCTACATCTGTCGTGATGGAGATTCGATCGCCATTACAGGCATATCATTTCCGAAGATTCTGCACGAGGACAGACACTCCTCGAAGATGCCCGACATCGGGTTAGAAAAGATATATTCTGATGTAGAAAATGATTGCTTCAAAATTACATTGTGCCATATCCCTCAGCTTTGGGATGATATATTGGCTACGCACAAGGTTGATCTCACACTCGCAGGGCATGTTCATGCTATGCAGATGGCGCTGCAGATAGGTGACATGCGTATTTCGCCATCACGAATACAATATCGCAGATGGAGTGGGCTATACGAGCAGCGGGGTAGTTACCTCTACATCAACGATGGTATAGGGTATATAATGTACCCGATGAGAATTGGAGCAAGACCAGAGATTACACTTTTTGAGCTTCGTAAGGCAAAATAGTGT
>CAYTGT010000124.1:0-5651 GCA_964437405.1 uncultured Alistipes sp. | reverse complement strand
CGTGGCGAAGCCATCAACTCCACCTCGACCATATCCTGAATCTCCTCTACCGAAGATTGTTCTTTGCCGCGGAACTCTATTCGATCCACGATCTTATATACAAGGACTTCATCCTCGCCTGCCTCAGTCGTAAGCATCGCCTTGCGAATTGCGGCAGCGATCTTCTCGCGGTTGAATCCCACGATACGACCATCACGTTTTACTACTGTCTGTATCATATCATTGTCAATTTTATAATTCCCTTGCCTGTCAGCTCTCAACTCGGATAGACGGGACGAAAGACAACCTTCCCGCTTGAGGCAGATCATCTCGACACTCTACACCCGAAAGTATCTCAAACCATAAGGAATAAAGGCAGGTCTTCTGACTTGTTTCTTCCGTGCGGCCTTCCCACCCCAAAAGAGCAGTGGCCAAAGAGGTACACAGATTTATCTGAAACTCACAGCTACGGGCATAGTCTCGGACTCACACCGAAGTTCCCTTTTCATTCGTGGCAATATCGCCGCCACCGAACACCTTTATCCGATGACAAAATTAGGTAATATATAAATACCAAAATATATCCCGACAAAAACTTATTAACAAATAAACAACAGTTGAGCAATTACGCCGTAGAGCAGCCTTCAGGCGTGGCTTTAGTCATGGTTTTGGTCGCCGCACGCGGATTCTTAGAGGTATATAAAGGTTGTGAGTATGGTCTATGGCACGCTCGTAATTTCCTAAAAAATTACAAAACCTATCTGTTTTTCCTGTAAAACCTCATTTATGGATTTGCGAATTAAAAAAATTATTCATATCTTTGATATAACCTAATTATCAACAACTAACATTTATTAAAAAAAGGAGACTACTATGATCGGTAAAGTAAAGTGGTTCGACAGCAAAAAGGGTTACGGCTTTATTCTCAATGACGAGGGTCGTGAAATTTTTGTACACTACACAGGCATCGTCGCTGAGGGATTCAAAGCTTTGACCGAGGGTCAGAGTGTCGAGTTCGAGATAGGTAGCAACGAGAAAGGCGAACAAGCTGTAAATGTAACGGTGATTCCTAAGAATTAAGGTTTGCCCGTGCGAGACGAATGTTTGCCACAGAAAGAATATCCCCCAAAAGTTTTCGACTTTTGGGGGATTTCAATTAGGTTGAATTAAAATTCTAATATTTTACCTTGATCCAAGGGGCTTTTTCTGCGAGGAAGTTTTTGACCTCAATAGGGATGTCGGTGCACATAAAGTCTGCGCCGAGGTATGCTCCCAACATGAAGTCTGCTGTTGACTGACCTGGCCAGAGGCTAACAGTCAAGCCCTTGTCGTGAGCCTTCTTGACTGCCTTACGGCTTGTTCCGTCCATTGTGCAGCCGATACGCTTGATACCCAAAGCCAACGCTAAATCAATAGTCTCATCGTTGCACGGCTTCGAAGAGATCATCAGCAAATCCACACCTGGATACTTCTGCTGCAGATAGCGCAAGCCACGATAATCGCTCGATGTGAAGACATACTCAGCATCAGCAGGGCGTGATTTCATAACTGCCTTATAGAGTTTGTCGCAATACTTTTGCAGGCGATCCTCTGGGTAGAGCTTAACAGGGCTTGTCTTGAGCTCAAACTCAACATACAAACCATCAATATCCTTCAAAAAGTCGAGCAACTCATCAATAAAGAGTATCTCGTTGCCCTTTTTTGTGCGGAGTTTGCGGATCTCGGCTGCAGTAGTCAGCTCCACTGTGCCTGTACCGTTTGTGGTACGGTCGAGAGTAGAGTCGTGAGTTACTACCAACTCACCGTCTGAGGTCATGCGGATATCCACCTCAAAACCACGATAGCCTGCATCGTAGCTGGCCTTGAAAGCCTGCATTGTATTCTCATCGTGCTCCATGCGGCCTCCTCGGTGCGAGAAGCAACGAATCTCTTGAGTCTGTGCCACAGCATCGCCAATCCAGAGCGAAGTCATTACGGCAAGCGAAAAAATAATCTTCTTCATTTTGTTATACGTTTTAAAGTTTTCTATTCGATTACTGAAAATTTTACTCATGGATATATCCGTCATCCTTGATATTCCAAAGCGATGTGACGATCAGACCGCCAACCAAAGCAAATCCAGCCATCAGGATAAATAGGTAGTCCCATCCAAATGTGTCGGAGAACCAACCCAAACCTGCACCTGTGATAATCACCGATAAGTAGCTCATGAAACCGATCAAGCCGACAGCCGAAGATGCAGCTCTTTTGGTTGCTTGCTTTGTTGCCACCACACCCAACAATGCCTGTGGGCCATAGATGAAGAAGCCAGAGAGAGCCAAAAGAATCAATACCACGACAGAGTTTGTGTCGGCAGGGATAAATTGCAGCGCTGCCATACATATCGCAACGAGGAACATCTCCACTACGCACATGCGGTGAGACTTGCCACCAAAGAATTTGTCCGACACCCAGCCTGCGCACAACATACCAGCACAACCTGCAATCTCGAAAATGGCCAAAGTCCAGCCTGCCAACTCAGGCGAGAGTGGCACCTCGCGATCCTGCAAGAATGTAGGTCCCCAATCCAAAATGGCGAAACGCACAACATAGACAAACAGATCGGTTACGGCCAACACCCAAATGATAGGGTTGCGAAAAACCTTCTTGCGAAGGAATGCGCGGAAAGCCTCAGGCGAATCGTTGTCGTCAAGCTCCGTGCGGGTATTCTCCAACTCAGGTAGTCCTACCGACTTAGGTGTATCTCGCAGAGTGATAATCACAAATACAACACCTGTTGCCGCGATAGCTGCTGGTAACCAGAAGCAGTAACGCCAATCACCTGTCTGAGCGATGATATATCCGCAGATGACCGATACGATAGCCGCTCCAACCGAGTGCGAGGTATTCCATATAGCAGTCTTTGTTGCCAACTCCTTCGGTGGAATCCAATGCGCCAAAAGGTGATTACATGGGGCAAAGCCACAACCCTGGAAGATGTTGTTCAGCACAAGCAGGACTGCCATCACAGCCACCATGCCGTTGATGAAGTCGGGGCCATCGGAGTGTCCTGTAATCATTGCGCTGAGCTTGTCACTCCAGCCAAATGCGACATTCAGTACCACGCAGATTGCCAAGCCAAACGATAGATGCCAACGAGCATTTGTTCTGTCGGACAACACTCCGTTGACAAACTTCGATACGCCATAGATCAATCCTACAAGCGTGAGGATGATTCCGAAACTTGTGTTCGAGATTCCATATTCGTCACCCAATGCAGGCATTGCAAATGAGAAATTCTTTCGCACAAAGTAGTAGACCGAGTAGCCGACCATCGTGCTCAGAATCACTCTCCACTGCCAATATTGGAAGGTGTGTTTGGTTTTAGGTGTAGTTTTATCCATAAGTTACGATTATTTCAAGTGCTCATAAGTGAAAGCCTCCCAAGGTAGATCGGCATCAGCCTTGCCCTTATCCAAGATCTCGGCGATGTGCATCAGCAGTGGGAAGTCGCGCAAGTCAACCAATCCGAGTTCAGCCTTGCGGCGGATGGCGTTACCCATAACTCGTGTGATAACAAGGCTCTCAAGTGTGATGCCTGCCAATGCCTCTGTAACTTCGTCATAGTTCAAGCCCTGACCCATCAACACTCCGCAACGGCGTGTGCGGCCGCTAAAAATTGTTACATACAAATCACCCAAACCTACACACTCCGACTCGAATGATCCGCCCTGCATCTGCATCAATGCGTGAGTCTCGCGTACGGCCTGAGTGAATGTACCTGCCTGAGAGTTATAGTGCTGAGGCTCATCCTCGCCGTGCCAACGAATGTTAAGACCTACGGCCAATGTAACAGCCATAGCATAGGCATTCTTCAACGCAACGGCACTCTCTAAACCAATTACATCGTTGGTGAGCGAGATATGATAATATGGGCGCTGCATAGCTTGCTTCATCATGCGCAACGCATCGCTGTCCTTACCGCAGAAGCCAACCTCGGTAGGATCCATAAATACTAATTCATAAGAGGTACATGGGCCACCTACTGCGCAGATTGTTCGGTTGATGCCGCGCTTTGCAAGTTCGCTCTCCCAATATCCTGGATATGAAAGCAGTGTTCCATCCTCTGTTGCACGCAGACCCTTAGTGACCGACAGAACAGGCATCGCAGGATCTAACTGTGTGAGGATCTCCTCCAAGAACCAATCTACACCGAATGACGAAACGCCACCGATTACGAAATCAGCGCCCTCGACAGCCTTCTTCCAATCTTTAAAATAGTGGTATGTTACATTCTCTGGGAAAGGACGGCAAAACTTCTCGTGCTTACCCGTACGGATATAACCGTCAATAATCTCATCATCAAGGCAAGTTCCCACGATTCTTACATCGTGGCCATTCTCTGCTGCAGGGAATGCAAGAGCTGAACCCATCATTCCAGCTCCAATAATGGTAATGGTCTTTTTCATAATTTACAACTGTATAACTTAAGCGTGCACGTGCACGCACTCGGCAAAGGTATGAATTATTTTCTCGTTTTACAAAAAATATCCTATTTTTGCCATTGCTAAGATACGAAAATGAAAGATAATCTGAAAAAAACGGCGACAATTTTTGATGTTGCTCGTCATGCGGGTGTGTCGCGAGGTACTGTGGATAGAGTTGTCTACGGTCGTGGTCGCGTGTCTCAAGCCACTATCGAGAAGGTACAACGAGCCATCGAAGCATTGGGTTATAAGGCCAATCCCAATGCCTCGCAGCTTGCATCCAAGCGCGAATATACATTCTACACACTCACGCCCCAATTTAAGGCGGGCGAGTATTGGGCTGTGATTGATCAAGGATTTGCCGAAGCCGCAAAATCTCTTTCGATGAACAATATTCGTATCAAGCGCCTCTACTACAATCAGACCGATGTCGCATCGCTCAACGAATGTTTTGAGACTATTCTTGCGGAGAAACCCTCGGGTGTGATAATGAATGTTGTCTTTAAAGATGCTGTTGCAGAGTTTGCCGCTCAATTAAATGAACAAGGTGTCCCATTTGCATTTATCGACAATAAGATTGACCAATGTGATTATATGTTATATTATGGTGTCGATGCCTATCAAAGCGGAATGTTGGGTGCATTTTTGCTTACCACGCGACTCGATGTTCGGGAGATACTTCTCGTGCGCCTGATCCGCGATGCTAAACATAAGGCCGACCCGAATGCTCTGCGCCGTCATGGTTTTCTCGACTATATCGAGGAGAATTTGCCCGATTGCGTTGTGCATACATTATTTATACATCCCGATTCAGCCGAGCGGACATACTCCGCATTGGAAGAGTTTTTTGATGCGCACCCGACCGTAAAACATATCGCAATGACCAACTCCAGAGTATATCTGATAGGGGAGTATCTGCGCCGTAATCCCGATGCGGAACGTAGCGTAGTTGGCTTTGACGATTTGGAGCGCAATCTCGAATGTCTGCGCAATGGTGAGGTTGAGTATTTGGTTACTCGTCACATCCCCATGCAATCATTCAATGCCTTGATGATTTTTGTGGAGTGTGTTACCAAAGGCACTCTACCTAACCACCGCAACAACTATGTGCACATGGATATCCTCCATCGCCGCAATATGGATCACTATTAAATTAGGCGTGGTGGGTGAATGTTAGGATGCGTTGCCAACGGGTTAGCCTTTGAT
>CAYTGT010000123.1:0-5682 GCA_964437405.1 uncultured Alistipes sp. | reverse complement strand
TGCTCGGTGTAGTTGTATTTGTAAACGAGCTTTACGTCTACCACCTTGCCGTCCTGCATTACAAGCTCATAATCTGGATTTACGAAGCCGCTATAAGGCTCGATGCCCAATTTGTTGTAGCGATCCAAAACCTCCTTGTGCAACTCTGGATCAATCTTTACAGCGTAATCCTCGACCAACTTGCGGCCTGCGGCGTAATCACCCTTCGACTTGATGCGCTGAACCTCCTTGAGCAACTCGCCAAAGAGCTTACGCAGAGCCTGGAAATCGTTTACAACGATGTATGACTTGCCATCCTTCTTGATCCACTCGATGACGTTATCCTTCTTACCTTTCTCGTAGCACCACTCGGCGATAAGCTTGCGGTTACGCATGTGTGATTCCTCGACATTCTTGCCGAGCTCGATACGTGAGAATTGAGTCATTATACCATTCATAATGTAGTCGGCATACTGAGCCCAAGCTACATCAAGCGATGGAATCAAACCAATCTCCACCATCTTAGGATCGCCCAAATAGTAGAGTCCGAAGAGGTCGGCACGAGTCTCCTCAAGAGTCGATGTGTAGTTCTTCAACTCGCCACCCTTAACGCCTGGAGCTAACTGACCCGATCCGTGACCGAGGCACTCATGAAGGTCGGTGTGCAGATCATCGGCTAACTTGCCATACTCCTTGATGCGTGCGCGATCCTCCTCACGGAGCATAAACTCCTCGTTGAAGCCGTTGCCCTGAGCGGCTTTGTCATAAGCGTATGTGATATTGTCAATAGTCACAGACTTTGAACCATACTCTTTACGGATCCAATCGGCATTTGGAAGGTTGATGCCGATTGGTGTAGCAGGGTAGCAATCACCACCCAACATAGCTACGGTGATAACCTTAGCAGAGACACCCTTAACCTCTTTTTTGCGGAATGCAGGGTCGATAGGTGCATTGTCCTCAAACCACTGAGCATTCTCAGAGATGATCTGAGTGCGGCGGCAAGCCAAGCTATCCATAAAGTTTACTGTACCTTCCCAAGAGGCTTTGCGACCAAGTGGATCGCCATAATCCTCGATGAAACCATTGACAAAGTCCACGTTCGATATATTATCTCCTACCCAAAGGACGTTGTAACGGTCAAACTCTCTCAGATCGCCCGTGCGGTAGTAGTTGATCAATGCGTTGATGATGCTCTTCTGAGGCTCTTTGGCTACTGCGGCAGCCTTCTCCAACCAAAACACAATCTGCTGTATAGCAGCCGAGTACATGCCACCCAACTTCCATGTGCGCTCCACGATCTTGCCGTTGTCATCCTTCATCAACTTGGAATTAAGACCATAAGAGATCGGGCGTGGATCATTCTCATCAATCATATCGGTGTAGAACTTCTCCACCTCCTTCATTGTAACACCCTCATAGTAGTTACAAGCCGACTCTGTGACCATATCAACACCATCCGTCTGGTTAAGACGTACGGCATAAAGCTCCTTGTTGAAGATGATGTCGTAGAGCAACTCCTTCTCGATCTTTAACTCCTGAGGATCGACATATTTGTCCACCTGCTGAGCAAACCACTGACGTGGGAACTCGACTGTGAATTTGTCGTTAGAGTAGTGGTGGTGAATGCCATTGGCAAACCATACCTTCTTCAAATACTTCTCCAAAGCCTTGAACTCGGCCGATGAGCGGTCGCCCTCAAATTTTGTGTAGATTGACTCCAAAGTGCGGCGAACGGTCAAGTTGTACTTGAAATTTTGGTCGAACAGGATGTCTCGACCACACTTTGTAGCCTGAGCCAAGTAGTAAATCAGCTCCTTTTGCTCCAAAGGTAGCGACTCGAAGCCAGGGACTTCATAACGAAGCACCTTGATATCATCAAACTTATCCAAGATCCAGGGATGTTGCTCTGGGGCTTGATTTTGCTCTACTACTGGAGCTGCCTCGCGACATGAGTAGAGTATAAAGAGTGAAAGTGTCATAATTGTTGCAATTAAAAATGCACGGGCCTTCTTCATAGTTTCCGTATTTATTTGAAATTCATTTGAGTTTTGTGTTTTGTGGCAATATGCTTCCCGAGTGAGGATTATAACGATGGTTTCGTTAGCATTTAAGACCTCACCTCAGCATATATCCGCTCCAAAGGTATCTATTTTTTTTCTTATGGCCAAAAATGTCGGATGAAGGGGTATGGATGATGCTTAAATTCAAACAAAAAACTCCAGAGTCTTTTAAGTATGACTCTGGAGGTAAGGCGATTATTGTTTTTATAGCTTGAAGTTACAACTTGCGGCCTCAAACCAAGGATTCTTCAAATCTTCCTTGTTGTATTGTAAGCGCTCGCCATCGGGATATGATCGCGTGGCTCCTCCTGCCTCTGAGAGAATCAACTCGCCAGCAGCTGTATCCCACTCATAGGTATGGGTGGTGCGCACGTAATAATCGACCGTGCCCTCAGCAAGTAAACAGAATTTGTATGAGCTACCTTGCTCGATGACCTCTAAGTCGGGATGGGTGTGGCGCATCTGCTCGATCTTTTGCAGGGTCTCAGGGGTTTGGTGTGAACGTGATACTGCAACTCGTAGGCCTTCATGCTGGCTCGACTCAAGAGGCAAGCGCTCCATCACCTTCTCGATCTGCTCTTTGCTGTATTGAGGATTATCCTGTGGTACGATGTCGCGTATGAGGTAAGATCCTATGCCTTTGGCTGCAATATACATCTTACAGTGATAGGGTACATAGAGTGCCGAAGCGACACACTCGTTGTCGGCCATCAGTGCGATGTTGACGGTAAACTCGTTGTTACCCTTGATAAACTCCACCGTGCCGTCTAAAGGATCGACCAAAATGAATAGCTCCCAATTACGCCTTTCATCATAGAGCATTTCGCGTCCCTCCTCGCTCAATACAGGGATACGAGTAGGCCCTAAATGCTCCTTGATGGTGTTGTGAGCAATACGGTCGGCGATGGTGATGGGGGTTTTATCGCTCTTGAGCGATATATCGTAGTCATCTTGGTTCTTATAGATCTTCATTATCGCTGCTCCCGCCTTGACGGCTGCGTTGAAACACTCTGGAAGCAGGCGCTCTCGGATCTGTTGGTAAATTTGGTTCTCTGCGCTCATTATATATTATATGGTTTTTTGATTCTTTTGTAAAGATAATCAATATTTATGAAATGGTAAATTTTCTTGAGCTAAAAAAAGCCCATTTTAGAGATAAATAATACAACATTGTCCGAGTAGAACATTTCTTGCTACTAAAATAGTCTGTCATATATTGCAAGCAAGCCCATTGGAGTGCGATTGTGGAGCATAAGGCAATGCATTGTAGCGCATTTGAAAAGAGTAGTAGAAGTGTGATGGTCAAAAGAGGTAGTGCAATTGAGTGCGAGAGAGTTGGTGGCGAAGGCACTCTGTAACTTATTGGTAAATGAAGCTGAGTGCGGTTTTGAGCAGGAATCTCTTTTGTAATTTGAGTCGAGAATCCGCCTGCTTCGATGATTCGTTCGCGGCTGAAGAGATAACCGCACGCCAAGTTGGGGCAATAAATCATCTCGATCTCCATATCTTTAGTTGTCGATTCTCCGATTATCGAAGTGAGAAGCTCGATAGAGTAGGGGTAGAGGTGGTGTTCTGCCCCGATGGGAATTAACTTTTCGTAGGAGGCTACGACTGTTGCTGCATTTAAATCGTCATATTCCGAAACATACAATCGGTCGACCAGCACCACGCGGCGCAACGAACGAAGTTTTGAACGGTATAATCGGCGTATTGAGGCGGCGGGTAGCTCTTTGCAGTGTGGGTTACTCACTTCGATTAGGTGGTAATGGCTTACGATTCGGTCGAAAGCCTTTTTGTATTTTTTACGGTCGAGAACAATGATTATCTCATATTTGTCGTATTCGGCGCAGAGTAGCTCCTCGATGTGGCTTATGCTCCTCACGCCACTGCATATAATAGAATAGCCGATATGGTGTATCGACTCGGATGCAGTTATTAGTCCTTGTGGTATAAGGCGAAATCTCCTTGTAGCTCGAACGGCCCGAAACGTGGAGAGTAGTGTGCTAAATGAGATTAGGCACAGTAATGTAAAAATTAATATTTGCATGTAACCCAGTCGTTTATTGTGTTGCGATAGATTCTTTTAATCGGCGTTTATGGGAACAGATAATCCGTTCGGCAAGTTCGATCTCTTGCGTGGGAACGACTTGGCGGATGGTCTCAATGGAGTACCCCTCGATGGATAGTTGGCGGCAGAGTATCTTTCGCGATGAGGGGTTGATTGTGGAAAGCCGCCGTTGCAACCATTCGCCTCGCAAGGTGGCATGTATTGAACATAGGGTATAGATAGCCTCTCGCACAATCGTCTGATCCGAGGAGCAGGTTATTATCGCGTGAAGTTCGGATTCGGCCATCGAGATACCAAAGTTGCGTACGATGGCCATACCTAATAGTATGAGATTTCGGTTTGAACTCTTGAGTAGAGGCTCGCATGCTATCGGTATAAGGTTGCGCCTAAGGAGTGAGACGATGTGGGCAATGTCGATGGTTGACAGAGTGTAACGTAACTTTATAATGGTGCTGATAGCCATCGAAGGGTTACACGCCAAAGTAGCGAGTAGTGCTCCTCGGCGGAGAGCTGTGTCAGAGGCGTTAAGCAGATGATGAAATTTTGTAGAATCGTAGTTGTGAGGTAGATAGTTCAGCAATGACAATAATCTTGCACGGTCGATCGGATCGGCGCTATGAGAGATTTTGTGCTCTATGTAGCGATCAAGTCGGTTGTCGTATATTATCTTGCAAATAACTCTCAGATCTACCCCATAGCTGTGAGCCATCACATAATAGAGTGCTTCGAGCAGTGCTTGTTGCTCGGTTTGGTTGTGTGCAAGAAGTCGTTGAGAGCTTTGACGGTTGAGCTGTTCCGAGATCTGATGTATATAGGCCGTGGTCAGAAAGTCACTTTTCGTTCTTGTGTGACGTTTTAGAGTTATGGCTAAAGAGAGTAACAGGATCGTTACTATATATATTATATACACTATCTCCATGCCAATTTATGCCGTTATGATATTGTTGATTGCCACTAATTTACTCTTTAATCGCTCGATACATATCGGGAAGGTCATATATTGATCTACACCCATCTCCAACAGACTTAGCACAACCTGCTCGGAGAGTTGCCATGTGATTACGTAGATCAGTGGACGATTTGTCGCGGCCGCCCTTAATTTATGTAGTAACTGCGAACCATTGATTAGCGGTGCGGTAGAGCCTAAAATGATTAGGTCGGGATTGACCTGTCTGCAGAGTGAGATGATTTGTTCGGATGTGGTGGTGTGATATATGTCGTGACATAACGGCATCAGTGATTGCCCTAAGTAGGTAACTATCAGATGGCACGGTGTGTGTATGATGACTTTACATTTTCTCATTGCTCGTTGTTTTAGCTCCTTTGTCGAGGCTGATGGTTGTGGTCAACCCTGCGGTAGTGAGATGACGACCCCGAAAACTCCTCGAAAATGAGACCAAAACAGTTTCTAAAAATGTGCCAAACCAGATGAAAATGAAAAAATTATCGGGAAGTGTTTGTAATAGAGAAATATTTTGTATATTTGCAGGCCGAATTTAGGCAAAATTATAATTTCATTTAGAATAATGTACGTTATAGTAGAGATCGCAGGTCAGCAGTTTAAGGCTGAGA
>CAYTGT010000122.1:0-5695 GCA_964437405.1 uncultured Alistipes sp. | reverse complement strand
TTTATATTTTCATTCACTTTGGCGAGATTTTTATCTCATGGGCATTTCATAACATTTGTTTTTTAGATTTAACATCATTTAGGAATTCCGTTACTGCAAAGGTAACATACTCACACCCCTTTTTGCAAAGTTAAAAACCCCGATTGGGGTGTTAAAACCCCTATTTCGCCCAATCGAGGGTTTCGCCAAAACAATTTTTACTATATTTGTGTCATGAGAACGCTTGTGACAATATTATATTGGGGTTTATGCTTACCTGTGCTTGCAACATTATTTGCATCGCTCGGCTATAACTTCTCTGCTTCGATGTTGGTTGGGGCTATGTTCTTGACAGGATTGTTGATTGTGAAATATATGTTGCCACAGATTCGACTCAAGAAATCGTGGCATACCATGTTGCAACTTTTGTATCTTTTGTTGGCCGTCTTAGCGTTGACCTATCTGTTGCTTTATGTGATAAATCTATATCTGAGAATAGGTGCGTATCCGCCAATGTTGAACAACCCCGTATTTCTGTTGTTCATAATCTCGTTGTTGGCTCTTGTCGAATACTTGATAGACGAACGCATGAAACACCACCTCGCACAACGCCCGCAGACGGTCGATTTTATCTCTGAACGCCGCCATGTGACGTTGCTCACAAGCCAGATTCGTTATGTGGAGTCGCTCGACAGCGAAGTTGCTGTGCACACAATAGACGGAGAGTTGTTGCTCCCCGTCTCACGAAAGTATGCTGATCGAGTTAGTGATTATTTAGGATGCTGAGTATCCCAATCTGGTGATTCGTATAGCTTCTTGAGTTGTCTCATCGACAACATCTTTTTAAATTCCTTATAGTATTTCTGCTCCACCTCCAAACGCTGTCGGCGACTTTCAAATCGAGCCTCCATCAATCTCCCTATCGCTTCGTCACTATCAATGCCCTCTGCGTTTGCTTTTGTCTCTGGGATACGAGTTAACATCAACGCATTCTGAAACTCACAATACAACGGCAAAAACTGCTCTGCTGTTTTATCGTCAAGAAGCAGAGTTGCCGCCATCATGCGAGCTTTTGCTTCGGGATTTATCTTACCTTGTGCTAATGAAACATTTGTCTGCAACAAAATTATTCCAATGAGTAAAAATAACTTTTTCATTATCTATAAATATTTACAACTACTGCACCTCCAACTCCATGATGTAATCATCCATTACAAAGCCCATCCCGATGTCGGCGCACTCCTCGGCTATTACCTTAAAGTTTTTGTGGAGATAAACCTCGTAAGCTCTTTTATTATTGCGGTTTACGGTTAAATATATCGACTGCAAATCATTCTCCTTGCAGATCTCTTTCATCACATCCAATCCAACCGAGAACATTCCGCGTCCGCGATTCTCTGCCAAGATGTAAAACTTACTCAAAAATAATCTTTCACCCTGTGGTTGCACCCCGAAATAAGCCGCAATCTCGCCATCCTCTTCAATCACAAAATAGCGATAGCCATGCATCAGCTGACCCATGATTGCCTCCACACTTTGAAACTTCTCGATCATATACTCCACCTGCTCAGGTGTGCAGAATGAGATGTTAGCCTCGCGCCAAACTATCTTTGCCACCTTAGCCAAACGTCTTACATCGGCTTCGCTCGAAATTTCTCTTACAGTCATATTACCAAATAATAGGCTCCTTGCCCTGCTGAATTAAATAATCATTTGCCTTAGAGAAGTGCTTGCACCCGAAAAATCCTCGATAAACCGAGAGTGGTGAGGGGTGTACGCTCTTCAAAATCAAGTTGCGCTTAGGGTCTGCGATCTGTCCCTTGCGTTGCGCATAGTTTCCCCACAACATATAAACCACACCATCCTTACGCTCAGCAATGGTCTTAACCACCGCATCGGTAAACTGCTCCCAGCCGCGCCCAGAGTGCGAAGCCGCCTGATGAGCACGCACCGTCAGCACCGCGTTCAAGAGCAAAACGCCCTGTTCTGCCCAACGATCAAGGTTACCACTTGAAGGAATCTCCACCCCCAAATCATCGTGGATCTCCTTGAAGATATTTTGCAACGATGGCGGGAACTGCACCCCGTCATTGACCGAAAAACACAAGCCATTAGCCTGTCCCACGCCATGATAGGGGTCTTGACCGATGATTACGACCTTGAGCTTCTCGAAAGGACATTTGTCGAATGCTCGAAATATGTTACGTCCCGATGGAAACACCTGTGTTGCAGCATATTCGCTCTTTACGAAGCCGACCAACTCCTCGAAGTAGGGTTTCGAGAACTCTTCTTGCAACAACTCTTTCCAATCAGAAGAAATTTTGACGTCCATGCACAAAAATATTTGAATTATCGGTCATAAAGATAGAAAAAAAATATAACTTTGCACTTGTCAAAAAGAAAAATACAATGAAAAAGTTTTATTTACTTCTATTGCTTTTCTGTGTGTCAGTATGTAGCGCAGAGGCAAAACAGCCAAAACAACCTAAAGTAAAGAACATCATTTACATGATTGGTGACGGTATGGGTCTTACTCATGTCTCTATGCTCCAACTTGAGAATAAGTACGCCCCAACTGCCTTTGACCGTGCCGAGAATGTAGCTTTGACAAAGACCTATTCTGCTAATAATCGTGTGACTGACTCAGCGGCTTCGGGTACTGCGTTGGCAACAGGTTACAAGACCAACAACGGCACTTTGGGTCAGACTCCAGACGGCAAGCCTGTGGAGTCTATCATCATCAAGGCCGAGAAGAAAAACTTTGCTACAGGATTGATTGCAACATACGCTGTCCAGCATGCAACTCCTGCTTCATTCTATGCCCATGTGAAGAGTCGCGGCGATTACGATAATATCACTCGTCAATTTATGGAGAGCGGCATTGATTTGGCTTTCGGTGGCGGTATCGGACACTTCGAGAATGTCATGAAGAAGGATGGCAAGGACTACATGAAGGAGTTTTCTGATCGTGGCTATAAGGTTTTCCGCAATTGGGATGAGGTGATGAAGCAGACTTCTGGTCAGGTGATCGGCTTGATTCACAGCGACAATATGCCTGCTATCGAGAAGCGCCGCCCTGATTTCTTAGCTGAGGCGACAGGCAAGGCGTTGGAGATCTTGACAAACAATGTGAAGCAGGAGAAGAAAGAGGGCTTCGTATTGATGGTCGAGGGCTCACAGATTGATGGCCGCAGTCATGGCCGTGACGTTAAGGGTATCTTGGCTGAGGTGCGCGACTTCGAGAAGGCTATCAAGGTAGCAATGGATTACGCCGATAATAACCCTGGAACTTTGGTTGTTGTATGTGCCGACCACGAGACAGGCGGTCTCTCAATCCCAAGCAATAAGACTGACTTTACACTCCCTGAGAGTGGTATCGGTTATAGCTTCGGTACAACAAGCCACACTGCGGCCATGATCCCTGTTTATCTCTATGGCGCGGGTGCTAACTCTATCAACGGCATCATGGAGAACACCGAGCTTTCATGGAAGTTACAGCAGTTGATTAAGGTTGATAAATAGATCGTTTTTTAGACTGAATTAGCGGGATCTCAGAGCCTTGAGATCCCGCTAACTTTTACTTCAACCATCACTTTACTTCGACTCAGCAAAGTGCTTATAGAACAATGGAATAGTTCTTACACCCTTATCAAATTGATCCAAGCCGTAGCTCTCGTTTGGTGAGTGGATCGCATCCTCCGACAAACCGAAGCCAATCAAAAGCGACTTGATACCCAAGATGCGCTCAAAACCGCTGATGATAGGAATCGAACCGCCTGAGTAGAATGGCAATGGCTTCTTACCGAATGTATCCACGATAGCCTGCTCAGCCGCCTTATACGCCTCCATATCGGTTGGTGAAACGTATGGCGCACCACCATGCAAGAACTTCACATCGACCTTCACCGACTTAGGCGCGATCGAGCGGAAGTGCTTCTCGAACAACACAGCAATCTTCTCGAAATCCTGATTTGGCACCAGACGCATAGAGATCTTAGCCGAAGCCTTCGATGGGATCACTGTCTTTGTTCCCTCTTCGATATATCCGCCCCAGATACCGTTGACATCCAACGATGGACGCACACCTGTACGCTCGATAGTGGTGTAGCCAGCCTCGCCCTCTACGTCATCAATATCGAGAGCCTTCTTGTACTCCTCCAAGCAGAATGGAGACTCGTTGAAAGCCTCACGCTCGGCAGGCGAGAGCTCACGCACATCGTCATAGAATCCAGGGATAGTTACGCGGCCACGCTCGTCAACAAGCGAAGCCACAAGGCGTGTCAAAACATTGGCAGGGTTAGCCACAGCGCCACCGAAAAGACCTGAATGAAGATCCTTATTTGGGCCTGTAACCTCGACCTCCATATATGTCAGACCGCGCAATCCGCAAGTAATTGATGGGGTATCCATCGAGATCATTGAGGTGTCTGACACAAGAATGATATCAGCCTTCAACAACTCCTTATTATCCTCGCAGAACTTGTAGAGACTTGGCGAACCGATCTCCTCCTCGCCCTCAAGCATAAATTTCACGTTACATGGCAAACTGTCGGTCTCACACATCGCCTCAAAAGCCTTGGCGTGCATAAAGAGCTGACCCTTATCATCGTCAGCACCACGCCCCCAGATGCGACCATCCTTAATCACTGGCTCAAATGGCTCGCTGTTCCACAAATTGCGTGGATCAACAGGCATAACATCGTAGTGGCCATAAACCAAAACGGTCTTAGCTTCAGGGTTGATGATCTTCTCAGCATAAACCACAGGGTTACCATCGGTAGGCATAACCTCAGCACGATCTGCGCCCGCCTTAACCAACGAAGCAGCCAACCACTCGGCACACTTGACCATGTTGCCCTTATGCTCCGACTGCGCGCTGATAGATGGGATGCGCAACAGGTCGAAAAGCTCCTCCACGAAGCGATCTTTATTCGCTGTAATATAATCTTGAACTTTCTGCATTTTTCTTTTATTCTTTATTTTGTTTATTATACCGTCACTCCACCGAGCTTTAGGCGAGGATTGAAGCCTCTAACGAAAATTAAGTGTAGAATTCCCAATCATGACTCACCGAAGTTCGCAATATGGAATAACTGAGAGGTATACAACTTCTATTAGATTCCACAGATTGCCTTAATCTCACCCATTATCTTCTGTGCTAAAGCATCAGCCTCGGCCATAGATTTAGCCTCGGTGTAGACGCGGATGATAGGCTCGGTATTTGACTTGCGGAGGTGTACCCAATTCTCAGGGAAGTCGATCTTTACTCCGTCTATATCATTCACACGCTCAGCGCTGTAACACTCCTTCATCTCAAGTAATACTTTATCTACATCAATGGCTGGTGTGAGTTGGATTTTATTCTTCGAAGCATAGTATGCTGGGTATGTTGCACGAAGCTCCGTCATGGTCAAGCCACGCTCAACCAAGTATGTAAGGAACAACGCTACACCAACCAACGCATCGCGGCCATAATGAAGAGCAGGGTAGATCACTCCGCCGTTACCCTCACCACCGATGATAGCTCCTGTATCCTTCATCTTCTTCACTACATTCACCTCGCCAACTGCTGATGCATTATACTCGCCACCATGAGCAACCGTCACATCACTCAAAGCACGTGAAGAGCTGAGGTTTGATACCGTGTTACCCACCTGCTTAGAGAGAATATAATCAGCAACAGCTACCAATGTGTACTCCTCGCCAAACATTGTGC
>CAYTGT010000121.1:526-5711 GCA_964437405.1 uncultured Alistipes sp. | reverse complement strand
GAGGCTGTTAAGGCTGCTAACGAGATCAAGGCTATCAACCCTGAGAACGGTTACGCATACTTCCTCTTGGGTCAGTGCTACGCTGCTTCTGCAAACTGCTCTGAGATCACATGCCAGGCTTGCTATTGGGCTGCATACGATGTAATGAGCAAGGCTGTTAACTTGCTTGCATCTGAGCCAGATATCCAGAAGGCTGCTCAGACTATGATGTCACACTACCGCTCTGCGTTCCCAACTAAGGAGGAGTGCTTCTTCGCTGAGTTGCAGGCAGGTGCTGCTTACACAGTAAATCGCGGTTTCGCTAACGGTGTAATTACAACAGTTCGTTACCGTTAATCGAGCGATGACGTTATATTCGTTTAGACGAGATATGGTGGTAGCACTCTCTATTTTGGGGAGTGCTATCTCTCTATTCTCTTGCCAAAGCCAAAAGGTCGAGGAGCAGACGGTAAATTTTGAGACCCTGCGTACGGAGTATAGCGAAAATATGTCGATGGTCATGTCAGAGAATGGACGTAAGTCGTACCATTTTGAGACCCCCCTGATTGAGGGATACAGTTTGGCCAAAGATCCATATCGCGAGTTCCGAAAGGGAATAAAGATCACTACGTTTGAGGATGACTCTGTCGGCTCGGTTGCGGCTGTACTTACGGCTAACTATGCGATCTTCTATGAGAATCGTAAGTTGTGGGAGGCTAAGGGCGATGTGGTGGTGACCCAGGCCGATGGCCGAAAATTGCTTACATCTCAGCTCTTTTGGAATCAGGCTACTCACAAAATCTACTCAAATGTGGATTCTAAAATCGTGGGCAAGGATGAGGCCTACCATTGTGAGGGTTTTGAGAGTGATGAGCAGATGAAGGAGTGGACGTATAGAAAGTTGCGAGGTGTCACCTATTTCAAGGAGAGTGATATCAAACAAGAGAAGTCGTCAGACGAAAACAAAGAGGGGGAGAAGAGTGAGGTAAACGCAAGTGAAAAAGCAAAGGTTAGTTCAGATGCGGATGCTAAGAAGAGTTTGGATAAAAAGCCAAACGGTAAAACGACTCAAGAGATTCCCCAACCATCCAAAGTTAGTGGCAGGTCGAAATCAAAAGCTATACGCCGACCTGATAAACTGGAAAAAATAGATGACAAACCGATTGCTTTGGATACAACCTTGAAGGTGTTGTAGATCTTGAAGCTGTTGTAAATGCTTGTGCGAAGATATTTGAAACGAAAGTAGATCGGTTACGCTAAAAAGATTAATCATGAACTCGGCAGATCTTATTAACTCGGCCATATTGATATGTGTGATGCTGATATTGTCGGCATTCTTCTCGGGTATGGAGATTGCTTTTTTGAGCAAAAACCGTCTCAGAGAGGAGATCGACCGTAAGCAAAGTTCTGTGTTTGATTTCATCGCTCATATCTTCGAGAAGTCGCCTGGACAATATATTACAACGATCTTGGTCGGCAATAATATCTGTCTGGTTATCTATTCTCTATATATGTCGCTCTTGCTCCGTCTGTTGGCATCAATCGTGGGGTGGGAGAGCATGGCAACTTCGGGATCTGTGTTGTTGGAGACGATAGTTTCGACTGTGGTCATCTTGTTCTGTGGAGAGTTTCTGCCTAAGTCTATTTTTAAGAAAAATCCTAATTTCTATTACAGATACCTATCTCCTGTATTATACCTATTTTATTTGTTGTTATATCCGATAGCTATATTGACAACTCTTATTTCGTATGGAATTTTACGTCTGTTGGGTCGTAAGGTGAAGTCGGGTGCTATGGGATATACCTTCAATCGTGAGGATCTGATCAACCTTGTCGATGGCGAAACAGTTGAGCCTCAAGAGGATGATGAGGAGGAGATCAAACTGTTTCAGAATGCGTTGGATTTTGTCGACCTGAGGGTGAGAGATTGTATGATCTCGCGTGTAGATGTCGAGGCGGTGGATATCAATACCTCTATCGCAGAGTTGACCGAGCGATTTGTGGAGTCGAAATACTCGCGCATATTTGTGTGGCGGGATAGTATTGATACGATTGTCGGTTACGTCAATTCCAAAAGTCTGTTCACCTCACCCTCGACTATCGAGCAGGTGATGATCAATGTGGATTGTGTGGCCGAGACCCTGCCGTTGCAGACGTTGTTACAGAATTTTATTAAGCGTAAGTCGAGTATCGCTGTTGTGATTGACGAGTTTGGTGGTACAGCGGGTATTATTTCGTTGGAGGATGTGTTGGAGCAGATCTTCGGTGATATCGAAGATGAACACGATGAACAACGCACCATCGAGAAGCAGGTGGGCGAAAAGGAGTATGTATTGTCTTGTCGTTTAGAGGTCGAGTATCTGAATCAGGAGTATGATTTGGGTATCGAGGAGAGCGAGGAGTATGATACTTTGGCAGGATATATCATCAATAACTATGATGGAATCCCCTCTTCGGGTACCATTATACAGACCGAAAGAGTCGAAATAAAGGTGCTCCGCACCACCCGAACAAGAGTAGAATTGGCAAGAGTGAAACTTAGGTAACAAAAATAGAGTCAATTATATGGCTAATTGGAATAATTTTATTACCTTTGGTGGCTCAAATTAGCATATTAAAAGATTTAAATAAGTAAAACAAATAATTTTATGGCAAGTTTACACACATTAAGAACCAAGTATGGCGTCGTATTGTCGGTTGTAATCGTCTTGGCGCTTTTGGCATTTATTCTCTCATTGGGTCCAGAGATGGGCTTTGGTAACAATGACCCTAAGGTGGGCGTAATCAATGGAGATAAGATCACTTACACAGAGTATTTATCTGAGTATGAGACAGTAAAGACTAATAACGGAGGTCAGGAGGCTACTGAGGAGCAGTCTGCTGCTTTGGCCGCTGCTACATGGCAGTCGCTTATCGCAAAGCACCTTTTGATCCCAGGTTTCAACGAGATGGGTCTTGAGGTTTCAGAGGCTGAGCGTTTGGCAATGATTAGCGGAGAGATCCCTTCTCAGGTATTCTACAACGCTTTTGCAGATCCTCAGACAGGTGACTATAACGTAGCTGCAATCTCATCATTCTTGAGTCAGGTAGGTTCTAACCCTCAGTATCAGGCTATGTGGTCATATTTGAACCAGAATGCAAACTTGGATCGTTTGACATCAAAGTATATGGGTCTTGTAAAGGCTGGCTCTTATGCAAACTCTTTGGAGGTTGCTCAGGGTGTTGCTAACGCTAACGAGAGCCGTTCTGGTCGTTTGGTATCGCTTCCATACGCATCTGTTGCTGACTCTTTGGTTACAGTTACCGATGCTGAGATCAGCGCATACTATGCTTCTCACAAGAATAACTTTGCTAAGTTGCCACACCGCGAGATCTCTTACGTAGTATTCGACATTGATGCTACTGAGGCAGATATGGCTGAGATCGAGTCAAAGGCTAAGACTATGGGTGAGGAGTTCGCTGCAACTGATGATATTCGTGCATTTGTTCGCAAGAATATGGGTCAGATCACAGAGAATTATGTTCCTGCATCTACACTCTCTGAGGAGGAGTCAGTAATGGTTGAGGGTAAGCAGTACGGCCCACTTTTGAAGTCTAACGAGTGGATTATGTCTCGCGCTTTGGAGATCGTTGAGGTGCCTGATACACTCGGCTTGAGCCACATCGTACTTAACTCGACTGATACAGCACTCGCTGATAGCCTCTACACAGCAATCAAGGGTGGTGCAGACTTCGCTGAGGCAGCTCGCAAGCACTCTGGTTATCCTGCAACAGCTCAGTTGGGCGGCGATATGGGTGTAATTCCATTCTCTGCTTTGACTGCAGATATCGCTAAGGAGTTGAAGTCAGCTAAGAAGGGTGATGTAATCAAGATGAACATGGGTAGCGCTATCCAGATCTTCAAGGTGACACGTGCTGATAAGCCATCTAAGCACCTTATGATCGGTTCTATCACAATGCCTATCGAGCCATCGTCTACAACACGCCGCAATGTTCACAACGTGGCAAGCACATTCACAATTGACGCTAAGGGCGAGAGCATGAAGAACTTTAACGAGGCTGCATCTAAGGCTGCTGTTACTCCACGCTATGCAATCATCAATCAGGGTGATCGCGTGATCAACGGTCTTGAGGATTCTCGCGAGGTTGCTCGTTGGGCTTATGGTGCTGAGTTGGGTGAGGTTTCTGAGATCTTCAACTTGGGTAACTCTTATGTAGTGGCTATCCTTACAACAATTGACGATACTAAGTTCTCTCCTGTGACTGACGATAACGTGAAGTTTGTTATCACTCAGACTTTGATGCGTGAGAAGAAGTTTGAGGCTGTGAAGGCTAAGCTCGCAGGCGCATCTATCGAGGAGGTTGCTAAGAACGCAGGTGTTGAGGTTATCCCATTCGAGAATCTTCACATGTCAGATTTCGGTGTAGCATCGCTTACACTTGAGCCTGCAGTTGTGGGTAACATCGCTTCTACAAAGGAGACAGGTAAGGTTTCAGCGCCTGTTCAGGGTTATACATCGGCTGTTGTATTCGTTGTTGATAACGTAGCTAAGGGCGAGACTCAGACTGTAGAGGCTGAGAAGGTACGTCAGCAGGCAGTTGTTGAGAGCGTTGCAAATCAGGCTGCTGTGATGGCTATCCAGAAGAAGGCCGAGGTTGAGGATCTTCGCGGTAAGTATTTGTAATCGAAAGATATATCAATCAGATATGGTTATCCGAGTCTCCGTTGTGGGGCTCGGATTTTTTTATTCAAGATTTGGACCTTTATGATTTTGCGATGAAAAATAAAGATTAGTAGGAAATGTTTTCTACTAACCTCTATATTGTTGTTTTAAGGAAGCAAATATACACCACTCGTTGTTTGTTCCAAGCGCAACTTTGGGACATCATTACCGCAAAAAAAGCCGTTGGCAATATGCCAACGGCTTTCGTTTTATATTTGGCTATGCTTGGAGCTTAATGCTTGATGCTTTCGCTGCTGGTCATTTGTTCTTTGCTATTTACACCTCGCCATTTGCCCTTCGCATGCCCCTTGCATGGCCTCAGGGATTACTCCTCCATCAAAAGCTCCAACATCTTGATTGAAGACTTAGCGATTGGAGTACCAGGGCCGAAGATAGCTGCTGCGCCATCTTGATACAACTCCTCGTAATCCTGAGCTGGGATAACACCACCTACTACAACGATGATATCCTCGCGACCCAAC
>CAYTGT010000121.1:0-516 GCA_964437405.1 uncultured Alistipes sp. | reverse complement strand
GGCACCAATGTGAGGTGACCTGCAGCCAAAGATGATACACCTACGATGTGTACGTCATTCTCCACAGCCTGCTTAGCAGCCTCCTCTGGAGTCTGGAACAATGGTCCCATATCCACATCGAAACCTACATCGGCATAACCTGTAGCAACAACCTTAGCACCGCGGTCGTGGCCATCCTGACCCAACTTAGCGATCATAATACGTGGCTGGCGACCCTCCTTCTTAGCGAACTCGGCGCACATAGCCTTTGCCTTCTCGAAATCTGCATCCTGCTTCATACCTGATGAATATACTCCAGAAATTGAACGAATAACTGCCTTGTAACGACCTACTACAACCTCGCAAGCGTCAGAGATCTCGCCGAGTGTAGCGCGAACCTTCGCAGCCTCAACAGCGAGCTCAAGCAAGTTGCCCTCGCCTGTCTTAACGCACTCGGTGATAGCAGCCAAAGCCTTATCAACAGCAGCCTGGTCGCGGTTAGCGCGCAACTCCTGCAGGCGCTTAACCTGGCTCTCG
>CAYTGT010000120.1:0-5720 GCA_964437405.1 uncultured Alistipes sp. | reverse complement strand
CCTCACCATTCCAAAAGAGCGATAACTGCGACCATAATGTATCTCTATTTTGGGGGCATATATACCTTATCTTTTATCTAATTCATTGAGTGCAAATGCATAAGCACCGAGTGAGATAGCTGTACTTGCACCGATATTTGTGGTCATCACACCGATGCGCTTCTCAGGGTCGTATGTCACAACCTTATCCGAACCGTAAACCTTCAAGTCGCGTGATGCGCCCTTAGCGAAAGCTGCAAACTCCTCATCATTGTTCAGGTCGTAAACCTTCATCTGCACACGGTTGAATGTATCGCCACCTACAGAGTGCATCTCAGAACGCAACTCCTTTAGGAGCGATGGCATGATATACTTTTTAGCCGCTGTGATACCGCCACCGATGACGATTACGCCATCAATAAGAGTTACCGCTGTGGCCATAGCGTCACCCGCAACCTCACCCATTGTGGCGAAAGCCTTGCGTGCAGCTTCCTGATCGCCCTCGCGCTTACCCTCAGCGATGTCGTAGATATCCTTTGGCTCCAACGTAGGATCATCTATGCCCGAAGCCTCCTTATAAACACGTTTTACGGCACGAACAGCCACGCCATCTTCAACCATTACGTTTGGCATATGCTTGTGGCGCAGACAGAATGTCTCGATGCAAGAGTTGTCGCCTGTGTGCAACTCGCCATTAGTCACAAAACCAAAACCGAAGCCTGTTCCAAAGGTATAGCCGAGCAACGTGCGGTAACGCTTGGCGCTACCCAATGCCTCTAACTTCTCGTTGATCTCAGGCAGTGCACCCGCCAAAGCCTCGCCATAAGCATAGAGGTCTGCATCGTTGTTGATGTATACAGGGATACCGAACTTCTCCTCAAGGAATGGGCCCAATGCCACTCCATCGCGGAAAGATGGGAAGTTAGGGAGATAGAATCCACCTACAATACCGTTAGCATAGTCAGCAGGGCCAGGAAATGCGAAACTGATAGCCACGGGCTTATCCTCTACCTTAGAGATTACCTGCTCAAAACCCTCTACCATAGTGCTAAGGCACTTGTCTAAGTCCTGAGCATTGGCAGGCATAGTGATAGGGTCTATGATAAATTTATTTCCTCGCATGGCGCCGAATACGAAGTTTGTGCCACCAGCATCCAATGTGATAACAGTTCTATTGTCGTTACGATACATAGTGTTAAGTAATTTATAGTTGTTCAAAACTTTTCAAAGATACAATTTTTATTGGCGAAAACGAAATAAAAAGTCGTATATTTGTAGTGCAGAAACAATTTAATAACCATTCAAGATGAAAAAACTCTTTTTTGTGGCCGCTATGTTCATGGCTATGATGGCGGCATTGATGATGTCGGCTTGTCAGAGTGCTGTACCGAGCGACAAGCGTGCGGCGTATGTCGTTGAGCAGATTCACAATTCAAAGTCGGATCAAGTGATGGTCATTTGCCATCGTGGTGATTGGCGTAACTTCCCTGAGAACTCGATCCCAGCCATTGAGTCGGTGATTAAGATGGGCGCTGATGTTGTAGAGTTGGATGTAGCCTTGACTAAGGATAGTGTGTTGATCTTGATGCACGACCGTACTTTGGATCGTTGCACCAACGGCAAGGGTTTGATTGCAGAGAAGAACTACGAGGAGATTCAGAAGTTGTATCTTAAATCAGCTCATGGCGCACAGAATTCATTGAACCTCAGAGTGCCTACCCTGCGTGAGGCGTTGGAGGTGTGCAAAGACCGCATTGTTATAAATATCGACAAAGGTTACGACTACTATGATTTGGTGTTGGCCTTGACTGAGGAGATGGGTGTAACAGATCAGGTGTTGATTAAGGGCGGCAAGCCACTCTCTGATATTCAGAAGAAGTTGTCAGCATACGAGCATAATATGATGTATATGCCGATTGTCTCTCCACAAAACGAGAAACAGCGCCAAATGTTGGCCGATTATTTGGCTGAGCAGAAACCTCAACTTGCCTATGAGATATGCTGGAACAAACTTACTACAGAGGTGGAGAATGCTATGAAGCAGGTTATTGCCGATGGCTCGAAGTTGTGGGTAAATACCCTTTGGAACTCTCTCTGCGGTGGTTTGAGTGATGATGTAGCCTACACTACTTCTGTTGAGGAGGTTTATGGGAAAATTGTGGATATGGGCGCTACCATGATCCAGACCGACCGCCCAGAGTTGTTGCTTGAGTATCTACGCTCACGAGGTCTGCACGATTAAGATATTCCTTGCAAAACAATTATAAAAACAACATTGTTACAATCGCTATGGCTATGCCTGCGGCAAATCCGATAAGGAGTTGTCGCGGGCGGTTGCGTCCCATATAGAGTCTTGCCGAAGCGAGCAATCCTGCAGCTAAGATCGCACCTAACAAAACCCAGAAAAGAGCTATCTCACCTACGATATTGAGCGTGGTGAGGATTCCCACAGCTGTGCCTATGGCTGTCAGATGCAGACTGATGCGCGAAAAGGGAATTGTCACCAAGCAAAATATCTCACACATGAGTGCTGCGATTGCCATCTTGCGGAAGATCAACAACGATGGCATATCCATAAATGTTATGGCGCAGAGCAGATAACATATAGCACAGATTAAAATCGAGACGATGTAGAATTGTCGCCGCGTGAAGTGTCTCATATAGAGTCTTCCCAAGCGTTTAACTAAAGCAATACTTAAAATCGGCAGTATCAACGAATAGAGTGCGACAATCCACAACAGATATATTTTACCCTTGATCGGGTAGTAGGAATATACCGTCTGAGTAAATAGCAATGCCACCATCAAATAGATCGGAATCACGAATGGGTGCATTGCGTATGAATATATCTTAGCAACTCTGCGAAGCATCAAAAATAGTGTTGAAAATAGGTAAATTAAATCTGTTTGCGTAGGCGTGCCACTGGGATATCGAGCATTTCGCGATATTTGGCCACTGTACGGCGTGCGATGCAATAGCCTCGGCTATTGAGGATATTCATCAGCGTTTCGTCAGTCAGCGGATGGCGTTTATCCTCCTCATCAATGCACTCCTGCAAGATGTTCTTAATCTCATAGCTCGACACCACCTCTCCACTCTCGGTTTGCATCGCTTCCGAAAAGAGTGATTTGAGAAGAATAATACCGAAGTGAGTCTGCACATATTTGCTATTGACCACACGCGAAATAGTCGAAACATCAAGTCCTGTGCGATCGGCAATATCTTTCAGAATCATCGGACGCAGTCGGCTCTTGTCGCCATCCTTGAAATACTCTTTTTGGAAATTCAGTATCTCCTGCATGGTACGCATCAGTGTGTCGTGACGCTGCTTGATGGCCGAGATAAACCACTTGGCCGAGTCGATTTTGCTCTTCACAAATTGTATCGCCTCCTTATCCTTGTCCGATATAGCGCCGTTGGGCGAGACCATATCTTTGATCATATCGACATAGCGGCGGTTGATCTTGATATCGGGGATGTTATATGAAGTGAGCGACAGATCAAACTGTCCGTCATGGTAGTCGATCTTGAAGTCAGGAATGATATATGGTGCCACATCGAAACTACCACCCTCAGAGTAGAGGTTGGCAGGTTTGGGTGAGAGGTGGCGGATCTCCTCTATCGCATCGCGGAACTCATCCTCGCTCACGCCTAAGCGTGCAATCAATTTTTCGTAGTGTTTTTTGGTAAACTCCTCGAAATGAGACTTTAGAATCTTTTTGGCAAGGCGTTTAGCCGCGGTGTCCATACTGCGTTGCTGCATCTGCAGTAGTAGGCATTCTTGCAGATTACGTGCGCCTATTCCGACAGGTTCCAACTGGTGTATCACGCCGAGCAGTTGCTCCAACTCTGCTATCGAAACGTCAATACCTAACGAAAACAGGATATCATCCGACAGCGACTCCATATCGCGGCGCAGGTATCCATCCTCGTCAATGCTACCGACCATAAAGAGGGTGATTTTATGTTCCCTCTCGCTCAGGTTGCGGTAGCCCAATTGTTCGGCCAGATACTCCTGAATCGACAGCCCTCCCGTGATATTTATCGGCCGCTCCTTATCATCCTTCGAGAAGTTATTGATACGGCTCTTATAAGTCGGCGTATCCTCCTCTTCGATATATTCATCTACCGAAAGCTGATCCTCATCCTCCTCCGAGCGATTATCCTCTTCGAGTACGATATTCTCCTCGATCTCCTGTTTAATACGTTGTTCGAGTTGCGTGGTGGGCAACTCCAGCAGTTTGATCATCTGGATCTGCTGAGGTGAGAGGGTCTGTTGCTGACTTTGAATCTGACGTTGTGAAATTCCCATACAAAGAAATGTGTCTCAAATAAATTATTGTTCTACTTCTTCGGGTCTTCATCTATTACGTCTTTGGGTCATTGTCTATCGGCCGAAGGAGTCGTAAGCGTGCTTCGTGGATTATTTTTTGCTCTTTTTCAAAGCATTGATAATACCCTTTGACCAATACTTCGCCAACACCTCAGCACCCTCCTCGTTGGGGTGGAGGTAGAACACGCCTGCATTACCATTCTCGGCAAACATATACTTGCGGTAATGTTGTTTGAAGAAATCAAACGCTTCATAATCACCGATGTATACATCGCTCTCCTGTTGCGCAATTTCAAGCAATACGTTGGCGTAATCGGTCACACGCTTCAATCCTGCTGTTAGGTACATAGCTCCATTATAGGTGTTGGGGCTATACCAGATAGGGCGCTGCAATACAAAAATCGCACCTGGAGCCATCTCTCTGAGGCGAGAAATCATCTGCATCAGGTTCTTTTTATATTGCGCGTTGGTCGCTGGAGCACCATAACAAGCAGTCGAAGCCGAATCATTGGTGCCGAGCATTATAGAGAAGATCAGAGGCTCTTGGCTGAGCTCCTTAATCTCCTTTACGGCCTTCTCGACACGCTTGAAATCGCGGTTATGCGAAGGTACAAAGTCGAGTGTGGTAGCACCCGAACGGCCACAATTACGGAAGTTGACATCCTTACCGAGCTTCTTTTTCAGAATCTGGGCAGAAATCACTGGAGGAGCGCTTTTCTGACTCTCCTTATGTCCAGCTCCAGCAGTAATACTGTTACCGATATAAATGACATTGCAAGTCTTGATTCGGTCTCTGGCTTGTGTCTGGTAGCTAATCGCAAATAGTGCGACAAGCAAAATTGTAAGTAGCCTCTTCATATTCTTCGCTTTTGGTTGTTTTTATTTTCTGAACTCTCTGTAGTCTCTCTCAATCTTTGGGGTTAAAGCCTATGGGCTATGGCGTGCGCCGAGGTTTAGAACTCAGCGTTGTTTGGGGTACGTGGGAATGGAATCACATCGCGGATGTTAGCCATACCTGTCACGAACAACAACAGACGCTCGAAGCCCAAACCGAAGCCTGAGTGTGGTGCAGAACCCCAACGGCGTGTGTCAAGATACCACCAAAGCTCAGCCTCGCTCATCTGGAGTTCCTTGACTCTTGCAGTAAGTTTGCCATAATCGGCCTCGCGCTCCGAACCGCCGATAATCTCGCCGATTTTTGGGAACAAAACGTCCATTGCGCGTACTGTCTTGCCATCCTCGTTCTGCTTCATGTAGAATGCCTTGATATCCTTTGGATAGTTGATCAAAATCACAGGGCGCTTGAAGTGTTCCTCAACCAAGTAGCGCTCGTGCTCTGATTGCAAGTCGCAACCCCAATCGCATGGGAACTCAAACTTACGACCCGAAGCCTTCAAAATCTCAATAC
>CAYTGT010000119.1:0-5781 GCA_964437405.1 uncultured Alistipes sp. | reverse complement strand
ATATCCGCCTTAGGTCCTTAAGGTATTCGTTCGAGAACAGAATATCATAGGGTACAGAGACGGAGGAAAGCAATTTCTTCCGTCTTTTTTTGTATTATTACACTACTATAAACCGAACTAATATATAAAAAATATGAGAAACTTTCTAACTTTTGCCATCGCGCTTATGATGACTTTCACATTGTCGGCACAGGAATCTGAGCGAAAACTCCTTTCGATAGAGGATGTTGTATTGAACCGTGATCTCTATCCTAAATCATTTCCCGTACAGTGGATCGGTCAGAGCGACAGCTACTCTACGGTAGAGGATACTTCACTCATTTCGACAGATGCCCGTAACAACAAGAAGCAGACGATAATCACACTCGAAGAGCTCAACACATTGCTTTCGACAGATTTCAAGCGCTTCCCAGCCTATGCGTGGGAGGATGCCAATTTATTGGTAATCAATGCTCACAGCCAGCGCAACGTGATCGACCTAAAGCAACGCAAGGTGATCGCATCACACAAGATCCCTGCAGGAGCAAACCTCACTCGCCAAAGCGGAAAGGGCGGCATTTATGCCTACACCAAGGACAACAACCTCTTCTGCTTCGATGGCCAGCGTGAGCACCAGATCACAAACTTCACAGACAAGAATATCGTGTGCGGACAGAGCGTAAGCCGTAACGAGTTCGGTATCTCAGGCGGTATTTTCTTCTCGCCAGACGCAACAAAGATCGCATTCTACCAGAAGGATGAGTCTCGTGTTACGGAGTTCCCATTGCTCGACATCAATTCGCGTACTGGATCGCTTCGCAGCATCAAGTACCCGATGAACGGAATGGACTCAGAGCATGTATCATTGGGTGTATATGATATCGCATCAGGCAAGACCACATACCTCAACGTAACAGACTTTGACGCAGAGCGTTACCTTACATGCATCACATGGTCGCCAGACTCTAAGCGGATCTACATTCAGGTGTTGGATCGCGCCCAGAAGAATGTGCACCTCAACTCATACAACGCCTCAACAGGAGAGTTCGAGAAACAGATTCTTTCGGAGCACAACGACCGTTGGGTAGAGCCTCAGTATCAGCTCGTATTCTTGCAGAAAGACCCATCACGTTTCATCTACTCAACCGACAACCGTGACGGATTCTGGAATCTCTACCTCTGCAACGATGAGGGCAAAGTGGAGCGCTTGACAAAGGTCGATGCCGATGTAAAATATGTAGCACAGGACGACAAATTTGTCTATTTCAACTCTGCTGAGGTATCTCCTGCCGAGAACCATCTCTACAAAGTTGAGATTGCAACAGGCAAAACAACTCGCTTGACAAAAGAGGCGGGATGGCACGATGCTGTAGTGAGCAAAAGCGGTAAATTCTACCTCGACACATACTCTTCACTCAACGTTCCACGCGTTGTAGATTTGGGTCGCACCGATCTTAAGCCTTCACGCGAGCTTTTCCGTGCCGAAGATCCTACTGTGGGGTACAACTTCTGCAACATCGAACTTGGCAAAATCAAGAGTGCCGATGGTAAATTCGACAACTTCTACCGCTTGATCAAGCCTTTAGATTTTGATCCAACTAAGAAGTATCCTGTAATTCTTTACGTTTACGGTGGCCCACACTCTCAGATGGTTAAGAACAACTATCAGGCTTCTTTGCGCCGTTGGGAGATGTATATGGCTCAGCATGGTTATGTGGTATTTGTGATGGATAACCGAGGTACTCAAAATCATGGTGCAGAGTACGAAAAGGCTATCCACCGCCAGTGTGGACAGGCCGAGATGGAGGATCAGATGGTCGGCATGCGTTGGCTCATGTCACACGATTGGGTAGATCAGGAGCGTATCGGCGTACATGGCTGGAGCTATGGAGGTTATATGACTATCTCGCTGATTACCAACTACCCAGACGTATTCAAGGTGGGCGTAGCAGGTGGTCCTGTGATTGACTGGAAGTGGTATGAGGTGATGTACGGTGAGCGTTACATGGACAACACCCACAACAACCCAGAGGGCTTCGCTAAAACAAGCCTTATCAACAAAGCTACAAGCCTCAAGGGTAAGCTCTTGATTTGTCAGGGAGCAGTAGATAATGTGGTGGTTTGGCAACACTCTTTGAGCTTCGTTCGCGAGTGCGTGAAAAACCATGTTCAGGTAGATTACTTCCCTTACCCATGTGCTGAGCACAACGTATTCGGCAAGGATGCGGTACACCTCTACCAGAAGATCACAAACTATTTTGAGGATTATCTCTAACAAACAGAAAATAGAGAATCTATCAGGAGCTGTCCAACTAAAAAGTAGGGCAGCTCCGATTTTTTTTGCAGTCGTGCAACATAATCTGTTTAGAGCCTGCCAAACCCGATAGAGTGGAGGTTAGTTGATGTAAATGAAGATTTAAGAGCGAGAAGAACGGGCAAACTGTCCAATCTTCAGATTTCGTTTTTTCCATTATTAGTTGTATATATCATTTTTTATTCCTATCTTTCGGGTTGAAAAGTGACTTTATTAAAAAATTAAATAATTTATAAACTAAAATTACTATGGAACTATTGTTTATCGGTGGCCTCGGCACCTCTGAGATTCTACTTATTGTACTTGCTATGTTGCTTCTTTTCGGCGGCAAGAAGTTGCCTGAGTTGATGCGTGGTGCAGGTCGTGGTATCCGTGAGTTCAAGGACGCAATGAACACAGCTGTGTCACCAGACGAGGATGATAAGAAACCTGAAGCAGCGAAGAAAGAGGAGGAGAAGAAGTAATTTCTGATTGACAGCATTCCCCACACGAGATGAGTAAGCAGCAGACAGTCAACAGCGAGGCAGAGATGACCTTCGGCGAACATTTGGACGAGATTCGTAAAATTTTAATCCGAGTCTCGCTCGTATTTGCCATTCTCTGTATCGTACTTTTTTCTTTCAAGGGTATCGTACTGGATGTACTATTCGCTCCTATACGCGAAACCTTCCCCACCAACCGTCTTTTCAACTGGTTGGCCACACTTATGGGGTCGGATGTACTGAGAATACACCCTGATAATGTAGAGCTCTTCAACAATAAGATGGCAGGACAATTCCTGTTGCACATCAAGAGTTCTATTGTCGGCTCATTCATCATCGCATTCCCATACTTACTTTGGGAGTTGTGGTTGTTTGTCAAACCTGCTCTACCACCTCAGCAGCAGCGTCAGAGCATACGTTACGTCATCGAGACTCCTATTTGGTTCTTGATAGGTTTGGCTTTCGGCTATTACATCATATCTCCGTTGGCTATCAACTTTTTGGGTAACTACTCGGTAAGTGATCAGATCAGCAACATCATTGATGTATCTTCGTTCATGACAACCGTAATGAGTGTCTCGTTTGCAGGTGCAATAGCTTTTCAGCTACCTCTTCTGATCCGTCTGTTGGCGACAATGGGTATCGTATCTTCTGAGGGTATGCGTCAATACCGCCGAGTGGCTGTTGTTGCACTGCTTGTTTTTGCAGCGATTATCACTCCACCAGATGTTGTTAGTCAGGTGTTGATCTTCATCCCTTGTTATGCTCTCTATGAGTACGGTATCGGCATTGCAGCCAAGATCGAGGCTCGCAGAGCAAAGGAGGAGGCTGAGTACCAAGCTAAGTTGGGAGCCGAGAAGGCTCGTAAGGCTAAAGAGGAGGCCGAGCGTAAGGAGAGTGAAGCGGCAGATGAGAACTCTGAGGATTCAGAGCCAAGTGCAGAGAATCAGACAACTGAGCAGCAGAGCTCAGTAGAGGATGATACTGACGACACAGATGACTCTGACAATGAGCCTGACGCATCAGAGAAAGAGCAAGCGCAAACTCAAGATAACGAAGAGATCGACTACGAAGCTCAAGAGCTAAAAAAGAGTTACGAGCAGGCGGCTGATCCCGCAGGAACAGACAACAAAGATCGCGAGATTCGATTCGAGGTTGTAAAGGACGAGCCATCAGAGCCATACAACGATGTTGTAAGCGAGTTGGATCGCGAGCCTGAAGCATAATCCGACCCTCGACACGAAAGGATAGGTTGTTACAGATGGACAGATTAGGATTTTTCAAACATGGCCTCGGGCGCATATTGGAAACTGCGCAATCGGTAATCGGACTTAAACAAGCCGTAAATACATTCACCGAGGTTGTAGACGAGGCGCTGAGCGAGATACAGAGCGACATGGGATTACACCTGCCAACGCTCGATGCCGCAGTGTATGAAAATCCTGAGCATGCTCTCCAAGAACTCTCACGGATGGGTTATACAGCCATCGAAGTAGGATCATACTTCAACGGCAAAGTTCATTACAAAACACCCGCCGAGTTCCGAGCATTAGCCGATAAGATGAACCTAAAAATCACATCGGCTCATCTCAACCACCTCTACGAAGGGGCCACAGAAGTGGGCGAAGAAGGGGCCACAGAAGGAGGCACAGATGGGGGCGAAGAAGGGGCCACAGATGGGGGCGAGGAAAGAGACACAAGAAGCGCAGGAGGTACAGGAGGCACAGGAGGCGCAGAAAGGAGCAAAGAAGAAGGTGCTGAGGAAGGCACAAGAGGCGCTGAGAGAGGCACAGAAGAGAGTGCAACAGGAGTAGACGAGGTAGAGACAGATAAGGTTCTCTCCTCAGAGTGCCAACCTAAAAATAATGCAGACCCCAACGATGAGTGGTGGCGCGAGGCATTGAAGGTTCATAAAGGCTTAGGATGTAAATATATAGCTATGCAACGTATGCCTGAGGAAATTGACGCTGAAACCATTAAGGTGTATGCTCAATACTTCAACCGCATAGGAGAGTTGACATTGCAGCAGGAAATGAAATTTCAATACCACCCTACCCAATCGATTCTCCAGCCCAACTCTGATGGAGTATCGTTCTTCGACACAATAGCCGAGATGACAGACCCCGAAAAGGTTTGGTTTCAGATCGACACATTGGAGGTCAAAAAGGCTGGCATCGAGCCTATCTCAATGCTTGAGAGACATGCCGATCGTATCCTGACGCTCCACCTGCACGACTACGGCACAACCTGCGAAAGCGGCGAAATAGATTTCGAGAAGCTAATCGCAAAGGCTATAAAGTTGAAGATTGAAGAATTATATATAGAGGTAAATAACTTCTCACTCCCGCCGATTAACTGCGCGGAACGAAGTTTAAACAATGTCTTGACTCTGCCGAGTGTAAGATATTAGAATGTAACATTGAGAAAATATAGAAGAGATTGTGAATTAAACGCATTAACTCAAAACTATACTACTAAATTAATTATTAACCTAAAAGAATTTTCGTTATGACAAAGAAAATTTCTCGAGCTGACTTTTTGAAGGCCTCTACAGCAGGTCTGGCAGCTATGACAGTTGTTCCTGGCAACGTAATGGGTGCAGCTTTTGGTCACAAGGCTCCATCTGACAAGCTCAACATCGCAGGTGTCGGTGTCGGCGGTCGTGGTGCAAGTGTATTGAACGATTTGAATCAGGAGAACATTGTAGCTCTCTGTGATACAGATTGGAAGTATGCAAAGGGCCAATTCAACAAGTATCCTAAGGCTAAGAAGTTCTGGGACTGGCGCGAAATGTACGACAAGATGAGCAACGAGATCGATGCCGTTATGTGTGCAACTCCAGACCACACTCACGCATTGGTAGCTGCTAACGCTATTCAGTTGGGCAAGCACGTATATTGCGAAAAGCCTTTGACTCACTCAGTATACGAGTCTCGTCTTTTGACTAACCTTGCTAAGGCTAAGGGTGTAGCAACTCAGATGGGTAACCAGGGTTCATCTGGTGAG
>CAYTGT010000118.1:0-5827 GCA_964437405.1 uncultured Alistipes sp. | reverse complement strand
GAAGCACAGTCTTACCAGCACCAAATGGACCAGGGATAAAGCCTGTACCACCCTCAGCCAGTGGGTTGAATGTATCGATAGCGCGAACACCAGTCTCCATCACGCGTGATGGACGTGGCTTCTCAACGTATGAGCGGATAGCCTGCTTCACTGGCCACTTCTGAACCATTGTGACAGGATACTCGTTACCATCCTTATCCTCAAGTGTAGCAATAGTGTCGGTTACTTTATACTCACCAGCCTTTGCAACACTCTTTACAGTATATTTGCCCTGCATGATGAAAGGAACCATGATCTTGTGGTCAACCCACTGCTCCTTCACCTCGCCCAACCAATCTGCAGCCGAAACCTTATCGCCCACCTTAGCCAATGGAGTGAAAGCCCACTTAGCCTCGAAGTCGATAGGATCGGTAATAGATCCACGGTTGATGAACAAGCCGTCCATCTTCTCCAAATCGTTCTGCAAACCATCGTAGTTACGTGACAACAAACCTGGAGCCAATGTAGCCTCCAACATGTGACCCATAAACTCCACCTTGTCGCCAATTTTCAGGCCTCGCGTACTGTCGTACACCTGCACGTAAGCATCATCGCCTACGACCTTGATGACCTCGGCCATCAATTTGGTATCTCCCAAGTGAACGTGACAGATCTCATTCTGACCCACAGGGCCATCAACCTTCACGATCACGATATTTGAGATAATACCGTTTACACGTCCTAAAGTTTTCATTTATCTATTGTTTATTATTATTTACATGATTCTTACCATCAAGCTCTGCCTTAATGCGCTCGAACATTTCGCGACCACGTTTCTCGTCCAACAGAGTCCAACGTGCCACGATATTGATGCGAGCCACATACGAAAGAATAGCATTGATGTTGAAGTAATCCGCCGAAGCAATCTCCGAAGCCTGCTCCCAGCGTACAAGGTCGATCTTATGCTCCTTCTCAACCATATTCTGCTCATCGCTAACGGCTGAAAGCAGAGCATCTAAATAGTGGATCTCGCCTCGCAAACCGAAATCTGCTGCTGAAGAGCGGTGCAACTGCTCTACAACATCGCCATCACCCACCGTAACGCCCTCGATCTGGCGATCCAACGAGCGAGCAACCGCAGCGGCAACCACATTGCGAAGCGTACGATCAAACTCCGCCCACTGCTTGACAAAACGACATGAAGAGTCTGCACACTCCTCGTAATAAGCCTTCATCAGTGAGCGCTCAAAGCCCAGCGAGGTATCTACATTCTCAGCCTCCTCGCACTCTGCATCAGCATAAGCACGAATCACCTCAGCGATACGGTGAGGCAACTTTTCAGGATGCTGAAGCTCTGCCTCCAACTCCTCGCGGCTCAGATTACCCAACGGGTTGTATGCCGCACGCGAGTGGCGCAAAGCGATCAGATTCTCGCAGTCGTAGTAGCATTGCATAAGGTGAAGCGATGCCTGATCCCTTGACGAGAGCTCCTCCTCGATCTGAGATATAATCTCTTTTGCATCGAAGCCCTTAGTCTCGGAGTCAAGCGTATATTCACGCAAGCCCGCTACAAGACAATAATAATTATTCTCAAACATGAGCTTATGCCTTAAAGATGAGCTGCGCTACCTTCTCACGCAAGTAGTCGTTAAGCAAAGCCGAGAAGCTCTCGTCAGAGAATGAGATGTAGTAACCGCCATTCTTCTCGCCTACCTTGAAGCCGCTCTTAACGTCAGCAGAGTATCCAACCTCGATACCCTCGCTCAAAAGAGCCTTAGCTGCAGCACCGATAGCCTTATCCAGCTCAGCCTTCTTAGCCTCTGGCAAAAGAGCCGAAAGCTCAGCCTTAGCACCATTGTTCCAATTCTTAGCGATAGCAAGGAGCATATCCTTGATGAATGTAACATCGAGGTTTGCTGACTTAACGCCTGTCGACACAGCCTTCTCAACGATCAAAGTCTCGATCTCAGACTTAATTTTAGCAACAGCCTGCTTACCTGCCAAAGAGATCTCTGTCATAGCATTCTTCTCTACATCCTCAGCCTTTGACTGAGCCTTAGAGATGATCTCTGCAGCGCGAGCCTCAGCCTCTGCAACGATCTTCTGAGCCTCTTTCTTAGCCTCTGCGACCAAAGTGTCGGCCTCAGCACGACCCTTCTCCAAGCCCTGCTGATAGAGCTTGTCGGTCAACTCTTGAAGTTTAGTATTTCCCATGTTTTTGTATATTTTGTAATTGTTTTTATCGCTTTTTCCTGTCCAAAAAATCCCCTTTGGGGATAATCCGCGCAAAGATAGGCAATTTATTCGGCTATAACAAAATTTTACACACTGAATTTCAGCCACAAATGGCCCAAACAGCACATTTACCCTCCGCAAAAGGAGAAATTTACTCTTCCATTCCAAAATCATGACAAAAGTTGATACCAAACCATTAAAAAATAGATTATTTCGCTATATTTGTCATAACACAAACTTTCCTAAAACATTTGAATATGAAAACCAGATACATTTTCGCCACATTGGTATGCGTGTTTACGCTTTACGCCATCACATCATCGGCTCAGAGTGACGCCCGATCAAGTAAAAATCCCAAGAAAGCCTACAAAGGGTGGAAACTCGTCTGGTCTGATGAGTTTGACGGCGATAAAGTCGACTCCGACACATGGCGCCGTTGTTACGCTGCCACTTCGGATTGGAACAAACATATGTCTATGCTCGATGAGTTGGTAACGGTCAAAGATGGTATCTTGAGCCTACACGCCATCAAGACCCCTGCAAATCACAAAGACGATAAAGGTCGCCCATACATTACGGGAGGCATCGAGAGCATCGGTCGCCGCTCGATACATCTTGGAAGGGTTGAGGTACGCGCGCGATTCGACTGCACCACAGGCTTCTGGCCAGCTATTTGGCTTATGCCCGACAAAAACATTCCATGGCCAGAGGGTGGTGAAATCGACATTATGGAGCACCTAAATTTCGACAGGATGGTCTATCAGACTTTGCACACGCCCTACATCCACCAGAAGAAAGAACCAAACTTCACATCAGGCATCACCTATCCGATTGATCCCGATGTATATAACACATACATGGTAGAGATCAGCGAAGACAAAATTGAATTTTTCGTCAATGGCAACAAGACTATGTCATACCCACGCATTTCGCCTGCGCAAGACTTCCAATACCCATACGCAGATCACCCCTTTTATGTAATTCTGTCGGCGCAGCTCAACGGCCATTGGATAGGAACTGCCGACCCTGAGAAACTACCTGTCAGAATGGATGTCGATTATGTTAGATTTTACCAGAAGAAAAAGTAACGCGCAGTGACCTAAACACATGATAAGCAAAACATTATAACTATGAAAACAAAGTCATTATTCATCGTCCTCTCGTTAATCATATTGTTTTTACCTGCCACCTCTATGGCTCGCAAAAACAAGAAAACCCAATCTGTCTCAAAAGAGTGGAAATTGGTCTGGAAAGATGATTTCAAAGGTAACTATCTCGATAACAAATCGTGGAACAGATGTAAAGCGGGAAATGCAGATTGGATGCGACACATGTCTCCGCTCGATTCGTTATGCAGAGTCGAGAAAGGAGTATTACAACTTTGGGGTATCCCGACTCCAGAGGGGTTAGATGATTCTCGTCCATACATCACAGGAGGCGTAAACAGCAAGGGGTTACGTTCAGTCAAAAACGGACGTGTCGAGGTACGTGCCCGATTCGGATGTGCCACAGTTTTTTGGCCTGCAATATGGCTCATGCCCGACAACAACATAGGATGGCCTAATGGTGGAGAGATCGACATCATGGAGCACTTGAATTATGACGATATCGCATATCAAACCGTACACTCCTCGCACACATTAAAAAAGAATAAACCCGAGAGCCAACAAAGCGAGACAGGAGCTATTGACAAGGATGATTTCAACATCTATGCTGTTGAAGTTGGCGAAGAGGAGATCACCTTCTACATCAACGACCAAAAGACATTCTCATACGCCAAGATGAATCCAACACCCGAAGGACAATACCCCTTTGCCGATCATCCGTTCTACATCATCCTATCTGCCCAACTCGGCGGCAGTTGGGTCGGCAAGGTTAAGGTTGAAGATTTACCCGTAAAGATGGAGATTGACTACGTGAAATTCTACGAGAAAAAGGCTTCAAAGAGAAAGTAACAAATTCACGTCTAAATAATTAACACAACAAACTCCCCAAAAAGCATCTTCACTTTTTGGGGAGTTTAATTTTCATCATTTGCCTTCTATTGGTGCTCTGGTCGCAACAGATCCTGCACAACTTTCACAGGCGAGAATGTAGTGATTGGCACCTCAACCAACACCGTGTTCCAGTTGGCCATAGCACCGTTCCACAATCCAGGCAACTCCTGAGCTCGAAGTTCTCTACCACCGCTCGACTTAGATGATATAAATCCAGTCGATGGGTCGGTATATTTTGTCAAATCAAACTTACGCTCACGCGAATCCATCACGCCGCACACCAAATCCACAGGATTGAAGTGTGTTGCCGACTTCATCAAGTGCATATCCTCTGGTGCAATCTGACTCGACTCGGCAATCTGCAACGACTCAATGCCATTACCTTGATCCACCCAGAATGGTCCGCCACCTGGCTCGCCCTGATTACGCACAACACCACAGACACGTATCGGACGATCCAGCACCTGCTTCAAAATCTGAGAGTTATAATCCTCTGGCAACTTCACACAGAGTTTCTTCTCGATAAACTCAGCAATGGTCTCAATCTCTCCGCCACCAACTTCTAACACTTTCAGATATTCAAATGCCTGATCCTGCAACTCCAACAATACGCCAGCCAATGCCTTCTTATACTTAATCGTATCGGCGCGGCGTGCATCGGTCGTAACATTATCAATATTCTTGACAAAAATTACATCAGCCTCGATGTCATTCAAATTCTCGATCAACGCACCATGACCCGCAGGACGGAACAAGAGTTTTCCTTCATCTGTTCTGAATGGAGTGTTATCGGGATTCACAGCGATAGTATCTGTCGAAGGCTTCTGCACCGAGAACGAGATATTATATTTCACGCCATAACGCTCCTCATACAGAGGTTGTGTCTGACCCAAAACATTCCAAAAATCACCCTTATGCTCCTCTGAAACGGTGAAATGGATATACACCTCATCGCCACTTCGTGCATACATTGCGCCCTCGACCAAGTGCTCCTCAACGGCTTTGCGAGTACCATCCTCATAGGCGTGGAATGTAACCAAACCCTTAGGCTTAGAGCCATAACCCAAACCTCCGACAACAATCTCCTCCACGATCTCCTCATCGGGCGAATCGGGCATCACATACTCAGAAAGTTCTGGCCAAAAAGCAAACTTTTCGATATTATCCAGCAACTGATCAATTCCTGCCGTACGCTTATCTTCGTTGATATACTCAAACAACTCCTTAAACATACGCGTAGCGGCACCCGATGCTGGTACAAACTTCACAACTCGCAACTCCTGTGAGAGCTTTTCATATCGCTCTACTGCCTGCGCAACCTCCTCGTCAGAGAGCACCTGCACACCATCGCCAGCCGAAGCTGCTCGCACAATCTTCAAATAGGGGAATCCCTGACGGAAATTCTCGATCTGCTGCTCTACTTGAGCCTGAGTCAATCCGTGCGACTCAATTTGCTGTAAATCTTCTCTACTGAACATATCTTAGTTGTTTTGAAATTAACGAGATAAAAATGGTATGTTTCCAAAAACTATTCAAAAATACGAAGAACTCGCGAGAAAAAGGCAGGAAATTGGGAAATAATGCAATTCGTTGGTAGATTGTTTAATACGCAACGG